>NZ_AUTO01000108.1:0-18705 GCF_000498055.1 Pseudoalteromonas sp. TB51 | reverse complement strand
GTCCAACACGTAATCGTGTAAGTAAACCTGCGGTATTGTCACCTTCTCAGGCTAAAGCGCAAACCACTGCGTTAGCCGAAATTTAAAATAGAATTAAATACTCTCCTAAAAGTATTTAAAGCGAGCCGTAAAACAGCTCGCTTTTTTGTTTTTTATTGCTAACTTCACGTATAATCTACGTATTCAAACTCAGGAATCAAACACTATGAATGTTGGTATTATTGGCGCAATGGAGCCAGAAGTTAAAATTTTACGTGAAGCAATGCAAAACCCACAAGTGCTAACAAAAGCAGGGTTTACCTTTTACACAGGCGAATTAGCAGGTAATACAGTAACACTTGTGCAATCGGGTATTGGTAAAGTGGCATCAACGATTGCAACCACGTTATTAATTGATAACTTTAATCCTGATTGTGTTATTAACACAGGTTCTGCCGGTGGCTTTGATCCCTCTTTAAGTGTTGGCGATGTTGTTATCTCTTCAGAAGTACGCCATCACGATGTAGATGTAACCGCTTTTGGCTACGAAATTGGCCAAGTTCCACAAATGCCAGCAGGCTTTGCCGCACACCCAAAACTAGTTGAAGCTGCCGAGCAAACCATTGCGCAAATTAGCGAAGTAAAAACCTTAGTAGGCTTAATTTGTACGGGTGATTCATTTATGTGTGATCCAGTGCGAATTGATAAAGCACGCAGCGACTTTCCTACAATGCTTGCAGTAGAAATGGAAGGCGCATCTATTGCACAAACGTGTTTTGCGCTTAATACGCCATTTGTGGTTATTCGCTCTATGTCTGATATTGCAGGTAAAGAGTCGCCGCAATCGTTTGAAGAATACTTAGAGACTGCATCAATCAATTCATCAAAAATGGTTGTTGCACTATTGGAAAAACTAACAAAAGTTACGCTGTAAATGCTAAGCAATATTGTTCAAAACCATTTGGACTTTATTGCCTTTTTTGTGGCGCTCATTGCTGAGCGCTTTTTCCCGTTAAAAAGCTGGTATCACCCTAATACAGTATTAACCGCTATATTTAGTGCTATAGGAAAACGAGTTTATAAACTAAGTGAGCCTAAAAGTTACCTTTATTTAGCCTCCACCCTTGCCTGTGCGCTAGTTTTAAGCGTTATTCTTATTATTATTGTGTTACTGCTTGAATTTGCCTTTTATCCTGAGCTGCTAGCGGGCCTCATTTTATATTTGTGCCTAGAAAGCAAAGCGATTGAAAAAAAAGCCCTGCGTGTTGCAAAGTTAGTAAAACAAAACCAAAAATCTACCGCGCGTGAACTCGTAAAGCCACTGCTTGCCCGAGAGGTCAATAAGCTCTCAGCACCAGGTATTATTAAAGCCTTAATTGAAAGCTTAATTTTACGAACTGCCCGTAATTACTTTACCGTTATATTTATATTTTTATTACTTGGGCCAATTGCCGCTTTAGCGTATCGGCTACTGACTTTAATGCAGCATGCTTGGCGCACCGATATTTCACCTAATAGCCACTTTTTAAAACCGCTTAAACTACTTATGTTTATAATCGAATTTATCCCCGTACGCTTACTTGCATTAACCATTGCCGCAAGCAAAGCCAGTAAACAAAGTATGCATTACATAAAGCACTATGGCAGACACTTTTACCAAACAAATACGGGGTGGATTTTAAGTGTGTGCTCCGCCTCTATTGGAGTACAGCTAGGCGGCCCTGCGGTTTATTTTGGTAAGCGTTTTAATAAAATGCGTATTGGAACCGAGCGACTCCCAAAAGCCGAAGACGTCCCTGTGATCATAAATAGATTAAATCAAGCGCGTGCATTTTGGCTGTTAGCCATTATCAGTATTGAGATATTAAAGCTAATTTAGTGGTTTTTTAGTAGCCAAAATGCGCACACAAAAAAACCAGCCTAAGCTGGTTTTTTTAGTTTTAACTGCGCTTACGCTACAGTAATGTTGGCAAACTTACGTTTACCTACTTGGTAAATAGCGGTCGTGCCTTTTGCTACTTCAAGTTTTGTATCAGTGATTTTATCTTCACCGTTAAGTTTTACTGCACCTTGCTTAATCATGCGCATTGCTTCAGAAGTACTGGCTACTAAATTAGCTTCTTTAAGTAAGTTAGCAATTAAAATAGCTTCTTCTGCAATCGTAATTGTCAGCTCAGGGATTTCATCAGGTAGCGCTTTTTTCTGAAAACGTTTGATAAAATCATCGTGTGCGGCTTGCGCAGCTTCTTCACTGTGAAAACGTGCAATTAACTCTTTCGCCAGCTCAATCTTAATATCACGCGGGTTAGTGCCCTGCTCTACGCGTTGTTTTTGCGCTGCAATTTCTTCGATTGATAAGCTACTTAGTAAGTCGTAGTAGCGCCACATAAGTACGTCGCTAATCGACATTACTTTACCAAACATATCGTTTGGCGCATCAGTAATACCAATGTAATTACCAAGCGACTTAGACATTTTTTGAACGCCGTCAGTACCTTCAAGTAATGGCATCATTAATACTGTTTGAGGCTTTTGACCTTCTACTTTTTGAAGCTCGCGGCCCATTAAAAGGTTAAAGCGCTGATCAGTACCACCAAGCTCTACGTCTGACTCAAGTGCAACCGAATCCCAGCCTTGTACGAGTGGGTATAAAAATTCGTGAATTGCAATGGGTTGTCCGTTGCCGTAACGCTTTTTAAAGTCGTCACGCTCTAGCATACGCGCTACAGTTTGATTAGCTGCAAGTTTGATCATACCTGCTGCGCCCAGGTTTTCCATCCACGAAGAGTTAAAGGCAACGGTGGTTTTAGCTGGGTCTAGAATCTTAAAAACTTGCTCTTTATAAGTCTCAGCATTGGCAAGTACATCTTCACGGGTCAGTGGTTTACGTGTTACATTTTTGCCTGTTGGATCGCCAATCATGCCGGTAAAGTCACCAATTAAGAAAATAACCTCATGACCTAAATCTTGAAAGGTTTTCATTTTATTAATTAGTACAGTGTGACCTAAATGTAAGTCTGGCGCGGTAGGATCGAAACCGGCTTTAATTTTTAACTTTTTGCCCGACTTTAGTTTTTCAACTAATTCGTCTTCAATTAATATCTCTTCTGCACCGCGTTTTATCTCTGCTAGAGCGGTTTGTAAATCCACTGTGTATTACTCCAAAATTCTGCCAACGAAGGGGCAACTAGATGACTTGCTACATAAGGGTTTAAAACAGATTTAAACCAAAAGCACTTATGTTGCTAACATAACAAATTTCTACCTAATTAAAACAATTTTTTATGCGAATAATGCAACTAAACTCAATAAGCTTAGTCTCACTGTGTTAGGCAATTAGAAATGGTGTTTAAACGCCGATTTTAGCGCACTTTAGAATCAGTTTAAATCGATAAACTTAAACAACTATAAATTGTCATTTTACTAACATTTGCGGGGCTTTTAGCTTTATTTACTAGTATTCGTACCTTATTACGTATATCCTGCATTAATATATATTTTATTTTCACGACAGCAGAAAAGGCACGTTATGGTTCACGTGGTTAACACGCTTCCCAAAAAACACAAATTGCTTATTCTAGGTTTGGTTTCTGCTATTGTTGGCTTAGCCTTTCTTCCTTCAGAAAAAGCGACTGCATCCAAAGACAATAGTGCAAATGCACTAGAAATTGGTAAGCGTTACGAGTTACAAGTTAAAGTTGAAGACAACGAAAAATTAACTGAATTAAATTCGCCAGAAGCAGCAGAAAAGCTGCCAGAATACGACTTAGTCGATCATCAAGTTAAAAACGGCGATAATTTAGCAATTATCTTCAAGCGTGCTGGCTTTTCAGCGCAAACGCTTCACAAGCTAATTAACACCAATGCTGAAACACGCAAACTAACTAAGATTCACCCAGGTGAAATACTTAGTTTTGCAACAGCAGAAAACGGTGATTTAGCTCAACTTCGTTATGTTATTTCAAAAACAGATACTTTGTTTGTTACCTTAAATGACGAAGGTAATTACGACACATCAATAGATAGCAAAGAAATAGAAACACTGAGCAAAACAGCCGGTGGTGAAATTTCTAGCAGCTTTTGGACCTCAGCAATTGCTGCAGGCTTAAGCGAGCGCCAAATAATGAACTTTGCTGATATATTTGGTTGGGATGTGGATTTTGCCAACGATATTCGTAAGGGCGATCAGTTTGGGCTAATTTACGAATCACATTATGTTGATGGCGAGTTTATTGGCACTGGTAAAATTATTGCGGCAGAATTTATAAACCAAGGCCAGCGTTATGCGGCTATTCGCCATACCGACGGCAGCTTTTATACCCCAGAAGGGCGCAGCATGAAAAAAGCATTTTTACGTGCGCCGGTAAACTTTAAGTATATTAGCTCGAGCTTTAACCCACGTCGCTTACACCCAGTAACAGGGCAAGTAAGAGCGCACCGTGGTATTGATTACGCAGCACGTACAGGCACACCGGTTGTAGCTTCGGGTAACGGTAAAGTAATTAAAGCAGGTTACAGTAAGTACAATGGTAACTACGTATTTATAAGCCATGGCACACAGTACGTAACTAAGTACTTACACCTTAACAAAAAGCTTGTTAAAACAGGCCAAAAGGTTAAACAAGGTGACAAAATTGGTACTGTGGGTTCTACCGGCCGTGTAACAGGCGCGCACCTACACTACGAATTTTTAGTAAATGGTGTACACCGTAATCCTAAAACCGTTAAGTTACCTAAGTCTGAGCCATTACCACGCTCTGAACTTGCTAAGTTTAAACCTATTGCCGAAAACTTTATTGCACAGCTTGAACGCAATCGCGAACTACAGCTAGCACTTAAGTAACGTATAAGTTATAGATACTAAAAAAGCCTTTGCAGGGTTAACCTGCAAAGGCTTTTTTGTGTTTTTTATTAATTTATTAGTTTATTAGTTTATTAGTTTATTAGTTCATTAATACATAAATTAGCTGTACGACTAAAGAAACCATAACCAGCGGCCAAATATATTTGCTGTATTTGGTTGCGCCATCCAACCCCATTTTACCTTGGTACTTTTCAAGCAAAGGTATCAGCACCGCTAGAGCGACAAACAAGCAAATTAAAATAACAAATATATTCATTCCTAAACCTTAATTATGGTAATTCATGGCCTTTGGCGCTTACATACAATGCATACCAATGTTCGCGACTTAACGTAACATTTAGCGCACCGCATGACGCTGCAATACGCTCAACGTTCGTTGTGCCAATAATTGGCTGTATTAATGCAGGGTGGCGTAATAACCAAGCTAAAACAATTGCCTCAGGCGTTGTATCGTAAAGTGCAGCAAGCTTATTTACGAGTATGCTGGTATTTATATCGGCTTGCGATGCATTTGTTAAATCGCCCCCTGTGTATAGCCCTTGGCATAAACTTCCCCAGCTTTGTATTTGAATATCAAAGTGGCGGCAATACTCTACACTGCCCGGTGTAAAGTTAAGATCTTTTCCATCTGCATTACCTGCATAAACACCTTCATCAACAAATTGGTGTTTTTGTAAACTTGCTTCAATTTGATTAGCAACAATAGGCATATCTAGGGCATGTTGTAAAAAGTTCATTTGGTGCTGCTGCATGTTTGATACGGCAAAATTACGTACTTTGCCGCTTTCTTGAAGACAGCTAAATACTTGTGCAATTTCTTCTACTTCCATTAGCGGATCAGGGCGATGAAGCATAAGCACATCAAGATAATCGGTGTTTAAACGTTTAAGTGAACCTTCAACTGACTCTTCAATCCACTTGGCCGAAAAGTCGTAACGCTTAGGGCCTTTATCATCTTCAAAGCGTATACCGCATTTAGATTGAATATACATGTGCTCGCGCAGCTCTGGTCGCTCAGCTAGTGCTTGGCCAAATACCTGCTCGGCTTTGCCAAAGGTATAAATATCGGCGTGATCAAAAAAGTTAATGCCGCCAGCTATGGCTGCATCAATACACTCGTGAGTTTGCTTTAAGTGAGCCTTAGTAATGGCGTCTTTATTCCAACCGCCGCCTAGACCCATACAGCCAAAAACTAGTCTACTAACATGAGGTAAATATTTTGCCAAAGGGGTGTGAAGCATGATGACTATCCTTATTAGTGTGCATAGCCCTCACTGTAAACAAAAACACGTCTGCAAACAAACTTTAATACGTGCAGTTTTATAGGCATAAAAAAAGCGCAGTAAACTGCGCTAATCGGTTGGATTAAATCCTAAATACTAGCCAACAAGCGCCAGTAATATACCTGCGGCTACGGCACTTCCTAGCACCCCAGCTACGTTTGGCCCCATAGCATGCATAAGTAAAAAGTTATGTGGGTTATTCTCAAGCCCAACTTTATTAACTACACGCGCCGCCATCGGTACTGCCGATACACCCGCAGCACCAATTAAAGGGTTAATAGGTGTTTTAGAAAGCTTGTTAAGGCCTTTTGCCATAAACACACCCGACGCTGTACCAATAGCAAATGCCAACGCACCGAGCACCAAAATACCAATGGTTTCTACAGTTAAAAACTGATCGGCCGCTAGTTTAGAGCCCACTGCCAAACCTAAAAATATCGTGGTTATATTAATAATTTCGTTTTGGGCACTGTTACTAAGCCTATCTACAACACCAGACTCACGCATTAAATTACCTAAACAGAACATGCCTACCAGGGGAATAGCCGCTGGTAAAAACATAGCGGTTAAGCTCAGTACCATTAAAGGAAATACTATTTTCTCTTTTTTAGATACTTTGCGCAGCTCTGGCATTTTAATAGCACGCTCATCAGGTGTAGTTAATGCGCGCATAATTGGCGGCTGAATAATTGGCACTAACGCCATGTAAGAATAAGCAGCAACCGCAATGGCACCTAGTAAATCAGGGGCAAGCTTAGATGCTAAGAATATGGCTGTAGGGCCATCGGCACNCCGCCAATAATGGCAATGGCTGAGGCATCTTGTAAGCTAAATTCAAAGCCAGGTACATAGTTTAATAAAATTGCCCCAAACAAGGTGGCAAAAATACCAAACTGCGCGGCTGCACCCAGTAACAACATACGCGGGTTGGCAATAAGCGCACTAAAATCAGTCAGCGCCCCTACTCCCATAAAAATTAATAAAGGGAAGATCCCCGTATCAATACCTACGTAGTACACGTAATAAAGCAAACCACCTGGGTCAGAAAGCCCAGCAACCGGAATATTAGTCAGTATTGCGCCAAAGCCAATCGGCAGCAGTAATAGGGGTTCAAAGTTTTTAGCAATGGCTAAAAACAACAACAAACACCCTACCGCAATCATTATTAAGCCAGGAAACGTAAAGTTAGCAATGCCGGTAGCATGCCAAAGGTTTAAAAGACCTTCCATTAAAGCTACTCCTACGCCATCGCTATAATTGCATCGCCCGTTGTCACAGCATCACCTTCAGACACTAAGACCTCAGCCACAGTACCTGAGTGCATTGCACGAACCTCGGTTTCCATTTTCATCGCTTCCATAATAACAACCACATCGCCTTCGTTTACNCCCGCCAGTGGCGCATTCAGTGTTTCACCTGATGCAACCGATGCTGATTGTGGTAAGTGCTCTGAATCTTTTAGCGTTACCTCTTTAAGCTCGCCACCTTGCGCAACCACTACATCGTAAACTTTACCGTCAACTTTAACGCTGTATTGCTCAGCGCTAACACCTTTGTTATTTGCAGGTTTTGCTGCAGGCTTAGCGTTTGCATCATCAGCACTTGGCACTGCTTCAAAGGCATCTGGGTTGTTACGGTTTTTAATAAATTTAAGGCCAACCTGTGGGAATAATGCATAGGTAAGCACATCATCTATTTGCTCATCAGCAAGTGTTAAACCTTGTTCTTGCGCTTCTTTTTGCAGCTCTGCTTCAAGCGATGCAAGCTCTGGGGCTATATTATCTGCAGGGCGACACGTAATAACCTCGCTGCCATCAAGCACTCGCTCTTGCAGCTCTTTGTTCATAGGTGCAGGTGTTAAACCATACTCGCCTTTTAAAACACCGGCGGTTTCTTTGGTAATTGTTTTATAACGCTCACCCGTAAGCACATTTAGTACTGCTTGTGTGCCTACAATTTGCGATGTTGGAGTAACTAGCGGAATAAAACCTAAATCTTCACGCACGCGTGGGATCTCAAGTAATACTTCATTTAGCTTATCTGCTGCGCCTTGCTCTTTAAGTTGGTTTTCCATGTTGGTTAACATGCCACCAGGTACTTGCGCGAGTAAAATACGGCCATCAACACCTTTAAGGCTCCCCTCAAAGGCAGCGTACTTTTTACGTACATCTCTAAAGTAAGCCGCTATTTCTTCTAGCTGGTTTAAATCTAATTCGGTATCGCGGGGCGTACCTTCAACAATCGCTACAATGGTTTCTGTAGCTGAATGACCGTAAGTCATACTCATTGAAGAAATAGCGGTATCAAGCATATCAATGCCTGCATCAATGGCTTTTTGATACGTAGCTGTACTTAAACCTGTGGTTGCATGGCACTGCATAGCAATAGGGATAGAAACGGTTTCTTTTAGCCCTTTAATAAGTTGCTCTGCATCGTATGGTTTTAATAAGCCTGCCATATCTTTAATACAAATAGAGTGACAACCTAAATCCTCTAGCTGTTTTGCAAGGGTTAACCACATATCAAGGGTATGCACAGGGCTTACAGTATAAGAAATAGTACCTTGCGCGTGGGCACCTACTTTTACAGCCGCTTTAATTGCCGTTTCTAAGTTACGTACATCGTTCATGGCGTCAAAAATACGAAATACATCTACACCATTTTTGTGGGCACGCTCAACAAACTTTTCTACCACGTCATCAGCATAGTGGCGGTAACCCAATAAATTTTGCCCACGTAATAGCATTTGCTGTTTAGTATTAGGCATTGCTTTTTTAAGGGCACGAATACGCTCCCACGGATCTTCACCTAAATAACGAATACACGAGTCAAACGTAGCGCCGCCCCATGACTCAATAGACCAATAACCGGCATCATCAAGTTTGCTAGCAATAGGGAGCATGTCATCTAAGCGCATACGGGTTGCAAGTAAAGACTGATGAGCATCGCGTAAAACAAGTTCTGTTAATTTTAATTTAGCCATGTGTGCCTCTTATTTATTTTTTGATTTGTACTGAGCAATGGCAGCACTAATAGCAGCGATGTGCTCGTTTGGCACACCTTGAGATTTTAAAGATGGTGATTTAACCGGTATTGCAACTTCAGCCTCGTCAAAACGAGCAACCAAGTTAGACATGAATGACACAGCACCAATCAATATTGAAAGAAATACAAACACGCCCACCATGCCCGTAAGCATCAAGCTACCTGCGGTTGTGAGTACAGCTCCTATATCCATTTTTCTCCCCCTGCACTATATAGCGATATAAAAAACCGCTTTATTTAAATAATTATTCACCGAATGATAACAAAACTTTTAACTTTGTCCACCACCTGTCAATTGGTAAAACCAATTAAAATTAAACTAACATACAGTCACAATAGTTAACATAGCTAATACAGGGTTAAATTAGCTTAGATATAGATGATAAAAATAACCGTTATAGGCAAAGGTTATATGGTTAAACCCAAAAAAACTTAAAAACTATAAAAAATAGTAAGTTAAACGGCAGGTAAAAAATTAGTTTGGGCTAAAATGTAAATTGGTCTTACCAAGAATAGTAAAGAAGCGCACAAAAAATATTTATTTTTTACTCTCTTTACAATAGTGTGAATAAGTTACATCGTTAAACGTAAAACTTACCAATCCTAAATTTATAATCCTCGCAAAAAAACCATAACTTATTGAAAATTAATAAAATTAAACTCTGGCACGCAACTGGCATTATTACTTTCGAACGAATTTGATAACCAAGGAGAAAACAATGTTACGCTGGACAATTACATTTTTAGTTATTGCTTTAATCGCTGCAGTGTTAGGTTTTGGTGGTATCGCAGGTGCCGCAGCTGGTATAGCAAAAATTATATTCTTTATCTTTTTAGTACTTTTAGTGATTTCTTTAGTTTCAGGTGCGCTGCGCGGTAAATCGCCCAGGTAGCTACTAACATACTTAAAACACTAAACAATCAACATATACAAGGAATTACATTATGAACTCAACAACTTTAAAAGCAGCACTAATCGCCGTATTTGCAGGTTTCTTTATGATGGGTTGTGAAGACAACCACGCAGAAGAAGCAGGTGAGCGTATTGATGAAGCAGTAACTGACGTGCAAAACTCTGTTGAAGATGCATGTGAAAATGTTAAAGAAGGCGTTAACGCAGAAGAAACTAACTGTTAATCTGTTTGGTAACGTAAAAAACGGCTTTTAATAAGCCGTTTTTTTGTGCGCGAATAAAAAGCGGCTTCTAACTCTTAAAATGCATAGCCTACATTAACGGGTGTGATTTTTATGCTAGCTTGTTAAAATAGCGAAAACTATTACTTATTAGCAATTATGGCACTGACCACCACTTACACACTTGATAAACCCTACTACTACGAATGCTTTGACGAGTCCCACTCTTATAGTAAAGCAGCTAAGCCAAAGTATTTTTTGCTGGCATTACTGGTGTGCTTAGGTTTAATTAGTATTTACGCTATGGACGATCACTACCTAGGTACATTTTTAATAATGCTGGGTGTATTAGAATGCGTTGCCTTTTATTACCGCAGGCCTTGGTGGGTTACGCGCCAAATGTTTAGTCGTGCTTCGGGCTCAACGGTTACTCTTTCATTTACCGATGACGTAATTAGCACCGAAAACCACTATAAAAGCCATACATTTAAGTGGGCAGAAATAACCCATATTATTAAAACCAACCACGGCTACTTAGTGCACCATAATAAAGGTATGCAATATATTTCTAGCAGTGTATTAACCGATGAAATGCGCGATTTTATAAACAAAAAAGCCACTCAGTGAGTGGCTTTTGGTATAGCTAAGTGCATTACTCAGCTAAGTATACGTGTTGATTAAGCATTGCCCGGATTAGGGTTAGACTTTTCAGCTTGTATACGCATGTAAATCTCTTCACGATGCACTGAAACGTCTTTAGGTGCGTTAACACCAATTCGAACTTGATTTCCTTTAACACCTAATACAGTAACAGTTACTTCGTCACCAATCATTAGGGTTTCACCTACTCTACGAGTTAGTATTAGCATTCTCTTGCTCCCATGTTCCAATAAATTATAAGATTCCGCTTGACCATTTTAATGAAAAATTGATTGAAAAGTAAGTAAAAACTCCCAAACTATCCATTTTCTGTTAAAAATTCTGAGTGTAACGCTCTTACTGCTAGTTCTAAATACTTCTCGTCAATTAAAACCGATACCTTGATTTCTGACGTCGATACTAAAACTATGTGTATGCCTTCTTGCGCCAATGCATCAAAAAATTGATGCGCTACACCACTGTGAGACTTCATTCCTATGCCAACAGCCGACACTTTTGCAACTGTTGTATCACTAGAAATGCTATCAGCCTGCAGATTTACCTGTTGTTGAGTTAGTAAATCGTGTGCTTGCAAATAGTCATTTGAATGCACAGTAAAAGCATAGTCTATTTTTTCAAAGTTATGATTAACTTGACTAATCATATCTATTTCGATGCCATTTTCTGCAAAAAGTTTCAAAATTTTTGTAAGAGAATGAACACAGTATGGTACGCCATATACCTTTATCAAGCATTCGTCACGATTAAACGCAATCCCCGACACAACCTTAGTTGGCATATCGCTCTCCTCAAAACTTATTAGCGTTCCTTCATCGGGCTCAAAACTCGAAAGCACCCTTAGCGGCATTTTATGATTACCAGCCGACTCAACAGCACGAATATGCAATACTTTTGCGCCTAAGCTTGCCAGCTCAAGCATTTCGGCAAACGTTACATGGCGCATTCGCTGTGCGTTTGGTTCTACACGAGGATCAGTAGTGTATACGCCATCAACGTCGGTATAGATCTGACATTCATCGGCTTTTATTGCCGCGGCTATCTCNCGCAGAGGTATCGGTGCCGCCACGTCCAAGGGTTGTAATATTGCCCTCTACATCGCGCCCCTGAAAACCGGCAATAATCGCAACCCGATTATGCTCAAGCTCATGCTTTAAACGCGTCGCAGCAACCTCTTCAATACGGGCTTTACCAAACATGTTATCGGTTTGAATATTAACCTGATCGGCTAGTAGGCTTACAGCCGAATGGCCACGTTTTATAATAGCCATAGCAAGGAGCGAAACAGAAACCTGTTCTCCAGTGCTAATAAGTACGTCTAATTCTCGGCTACTCGGGCGAGTATCTATTTGCTTGGCGAGGTTAATTAAGCGGTTGGTTTCTCCCGACATGGCCGAAAGAACCACAACCACTTGATGACCTTGCTGCTTAGTTTTAACAACAAGGTCGGCGACCGCTTCTATTCGCTCAATAGAGCCAACCGAAGTGCCGCCAAACTTTTGGACAATAAGTGCCACGTAAGCTTAAACTTTCTCACTTACCCAGGCAGTCACGCTTTCAAGCGCGGCATTTAGGTTTTCAGGCTGTGAACCACCCGCTTGTGCCATATCAGGACGACCGCCCCCTTTACCGCCTACTTGGCCTGCCATGTGGTTTACAAGCTCACCGGCTTTAACTTTACCGGTTAAATCTTTCGTTACACCGGCAATTAGGCTTACTTTTTCGCCGCTGGCAACACCCAGTGCAATAACACCTGAGCCAATCTTGTTTTTAAGATCGTCAACCATGCCACGAAGCGCTTTAGATTCAGTTCCTTCAACGTTTGCCACTAGTAGCTTAACGCCATTAATTTCAACAGTCGAATCAAGTAAAGACGCGCCCGCTGCACTGGCTAGCTTATCGTTAAGCTGTGCAATTTGCTTTTCAAGGCCTTTAGACTTTTCAAGAAGCGCAGTTACTTTTTCAAGTACCGATGCGCTATCACCTTTTACCAGCGCCGCTACATCGTTTAGCTGTTTTTCTTGCTCGCTTACATACGCCACTGCATCTGCGCCTGTTACTGCTTCAATACGGCGTACGCCTGCAGCAATACCGCTTTCAGATACAATTTTAAATAAGCCAATATCACCCGCGCGCTCTACGTGCGTACCGCCACACAGTTCAATTGAGTAATCGCCAATGGTTACTACGCGTACTTCATCGTCGTACTTTTCGCCAAACAGCGCCATTGCCCCTTTTGCTTTAGCGTCATCAATCGCCATAAGCTCAGTGTTTAGGGCAAAGTTACGACGAATTTCATCGTTAACTACACGCTCAATTTCACGTAGCTCGTCTTTAGTAACCGCTTCAAAGTGCGAGAAGTCAAAACGTAAACGCTCAGGCTCAACCAGCGAGCCTTTTTGGCTTACGTGTTCACCTAATAATTGGCGCAGAGCTTCGTGTAAAATATGCGTAGCTGTGTGATTTTTCTTAATACGTTCACGACGTGCATCATCAATAGTGGCATCTACTTTATCGTTAACCGCAATGCGCCCTTGTACGCTACCGTGGTGTGCAAACGCATTACCCAGTTTAGTAGTGTTAGTCACAGTAAACTCGCCACCTGCAACAGTAATGGTACCGGTATCGCCTGTTTGGCCACCAGATTCAGCATAAAATGGCGTATGGTTAAGTACAACAATGCCTTGTTGGCCGTCTTCTAAAATAGAAACCGACTCACCATTTGCAAACACTTCTACTACTGTAGCGCTGTGATGTGTGCTGTCGTAGCCTTTAAACTCAGTGTGTTTTTCTGACTTTAATTGCTCGTTGTAATCGGCACCAAATTTACCCGCTTGCTGTGCTGTTTTACGCTGTACAGCCATGCACTCTTCAAAGCCTGCATGGTCTATTGTCATTTGGCGTTCACGGGCTACATCGGCCGTTAAATCAGCAGGGAAACCATAAGTGTCGTATAATTTAAATACTAAGTCACCAGGAATAACATCGCCTTTAAGCTCGCTTAGGCTTTCTTCTAAAATAGCTAAGCCACGCTCAAGGGTTTTACCAAATTGTTCTTCTTCAATGCGCAGTACTTTTTCGATAATTTCTTGCTGCTTTGCAAGCTCTGGGTAGGCTTGGCCCATTTGTTCAATAAGTGCTGCAACCAGTTTATAGAAAAACGCACCTTGTGCACCAAGCTTGTTACCATGGCGTACTGCACGACGAATAATACGACGCAATACATAACCACGGCCTTCGTTCGATGGCATAACACCATCAGAAATTAAAAACGCACACGAACGAATATGATCCGCCACAACGCGTAGCGACTTATCGTTTAAATCTTGTGCGTTAGTTACACTTGCCGCAGCTGCAATTAAGCCTTGGAACAAGTCGATTTCGTAGTTTGAATGCACGCCTTGTAAAATAGCAGCAATACGCTCAAGGCCCATACCTGTATCAACAGATTGTTTAGGCAGCGGCTCCATAGTACCGTCGCTTTGACGGTTGTACTGCATAAATACAAGGTTCCAAATTTCTATAAAGCGGTCGCCATCTTCTTCAGGCGAGCCCGGAGGGCCACCCCAAATGTGCTCACCGTGATCGTAAAATATTTCAGAACACGGGCCACACGGGCCAGTATCGCCCATTGACCAAAAGTTATCTGAGGTAGCAATACGAATAATACGATCTTCGCTTAGGCCAATATCATTGTGCCAAAAGCCAAATGCATCTTCATCGTCGTGGTAAATAGTAACAAGTAGTTTTTCTTGTGGTAATTTAACAACCTCAGTTAAAAACTCCCACGCAAACTTAATAGCGTCTTGTTTAAAGTAATCGCCAAAACTAAAGTTACCTAGCATTTCAAAAAATGTATGGTGACGCGCTGTGTAACCTACGTTTTCTAAATCGTTATGTTTACCACCAGCACGCACACAACGCTGTGCACTTGTAGCACGCGTGTAAGGGCGAGTTTCGGCGCCTAAAAACACATCCTTAAAAGGAACCATGCCGGCATTGTTAAATAACAACGTGGCATCGTTACCCGGAATAAGTGAAGCCGATTGGACAATTTGGTGCTGTTTGCTGGCAAAAAAGTCTAAAAACTGTTGCCTAAGTTGTGCCGTAGTCATGTGCTGCATGTGAAAATCTCACCTGTATTTACTGTGCTTGCATTGCAAAATCAATTTGTTCGTAGCTAAATCCTCGGTACATTAAGTAGCGCACGCGCTTAGCTTTATCTTTGTACTCGAGGTTGGCCGGTGTAGTTGAATACTTTTTGTTGTACGCTTCCTGCGCAAGCTCAAACCAGTCTATTTCAAGCTCTTCAACCACTCTTTCAAGTAGTGAACGGTCAATCCCTTTGCCTATGGCTTCGCTTTGAATGCGCTTTAAGCCATGGCCTTTAAAAATGTGTTTTCTGACAAACCCTTCGCAATAGCGTTGCTCGTTAATAAAATTGTGCTCTTCGCACCAATTAAGCAGGGTTTCTATAAACTCGTCGCTGGCTTCTTTTTGCTGAAGCTTAAAGGTTAACTCGCGGCGCGAATACTCTTGGCGCCCAAGTAACCACAGTACATAGTTTTTAAGTTTTTGTTTTAACTTATCATCCATTAAGCGTCAAAGCGCCCGCTTTGTTCACTGCTAAGTGGTTTAACATTGCTATCGTCACTTGGCGGTACAACTGGCATAAAAATAGCCTGATAAGATACAAAGAAACTAATGTAGCAAATTGGCATTAAAATCAACAGCGGTAAGAACGATAAGAACATAGAAAGCGCCATAAATAACACACAAATAATGCCAAAAACACTCAATGCGAACAGGTTATGATAAAAAACCAATAGCGAATTTTTAAGCGCCGTTAAAATGCGTTTTTCTTTACTAAAATAAATAAGCGGTACCGCGTAAGCAAACGCCATTAAATACACCGCCATTGCCACTAAAAATAGCACCACACTGGCGCCCGAAATACTATTTAAGGTTTGCTCAAGCGCAATGTTAGGATCAAGCCCCTCTTGGCTCATAATAGCCACCGCATCGGCAAATAGGCCATTAGCTAATAAGGCCATTAAAATACCCGCCCCCATTTGGTAAAGCGCTAAACGTAGTAGTCCTAAACGGTTACCTTTTGCGCTAAAGGGTTTGAGTATGTCGGCGAGCATAATTTTACCGCCCTGCTGCTTGCTAAGCACCGCCTGATAAAAGCCGGCGGTTAAAAAAGGCGTAGCAAGTGCCGCAACAACTTGCAGCAAAGGTAAAAATAACGACAGTATGCCCACTATGCCTATTAATAAGTGCATAACTACAAAGGTAAATGGCTGGGTTTTAAAAATATGCCAACCGGCTTTAAACCACTTTAGCCCGGCATCGGCTTTAAAAATTCGTAATTCGTTAGACATACAGGCTCTTAAATTAAACAAAACACGCCAAGTATAACTTGGCGTGAGGGGGGATTAACAGACACTACATGATTAAATAGTTAAGGTTTTTTAATTTTTTTAATATCTAACATATGTGCGCCGTGTTTTATTTTGGTTTCTAGGTAAGCTTTGTTACCTGTAAGGCCTGCTTTAATATGCGCATGGGTACCAATAACGGTGTCTACTTCAATGCCGGCATCCTTTAATGCATTAAGCTTTTTAGGGTTATTGGTCATTAATTTAACGTGGCTTAAATTAAGTGCGTTGAGCATTAATACCGCGTCCGAAAAATCACGTAAGTCGTCGGCAAAGCCTAAGTGGTTATTAGCCTCGTAAGTGTTCATCCCTTGAGATTGCAGCACGTAAGCATCAATTTTATTATATAAACCAATACCTCGGCCCTCTTGGCGTAAATACAATAACACCCCGCCTTGCTCGTGCATCATTTCAATACACTCATTTAACTGCTCGCCACAATCGCAGCGCGATGAATGAAACACATCACCGGTTAAACACTCAGAGTGCATGCGAATAAGCGGCACATTTTGATTTACATCAGCATTGTTAAATACAAACGCAACGTGTTCTTGGCCGTCTTTTAAGCCACTAAAAGACACTATTTCTGCGGGAATATCACTATTTTTGCCAACATTAAGCTGGGCTCTTGCTCTTACTTGCGCCACGACAAATCCAAATAATTAAATAACTACGACACCATAAGGTGATAATATCACAAATGTTTAAAGTTAGATCGTAGTACACTAGGTTTATGGCAAATATATGGCGATTACACAGCCTATTTTCAATCTTAATATGCAATAAACTCCCACTACCTAGGGCTATTTCCCCAAAACAATGACAAACTTGTACGCATTTGCTATTTTAATTTTATTACTTTTACCACGCTGCTTATACATTAAGTTAATACACCGCACCTATAAAAAGCTAAAACGGTGTTACCTAGTTATCTCAGTAGGCACTATTAGCACAGTTTAATAACGAAAATTAGTTACAGCTTAGTGCACATGGGTATTAGGTAATTAGTTAGTTTTATAAGCAAACGCCCACACAAAGAGTAATGAAAACTATTATCACTTGTGGTATTTTGTTTCTAGATTGAACACTAATAGGGATTATTATGAAAGCACAACACCTCGCCTTAGTTATCGGATTAACCTTTACGCCTTTTGCAAGCCAGGCCAATGCAAGCCAAGTAAGCGATGATAAAGCCGCCTTTTCTGATGCATACCAAAGTTATTTAACGGCTGTTAAAAAAGACGAAAACATAGAGCAAGCGGCTAAACATGCCTATACTACAGGCCTTGCGCTTTATGGTGATAAAAGTGATAACACCGCAAGCCTTGCTATTAATTACGCCAAAGCAATTACAGCGCCGCGCTCTACCAACGACAAAAAAAATGTATCAGAGCAACGCTTCGAACTTTACTCGCAAGCCTATACAATACTGGCAAATAACCACGGTAAAAATGCAATAGAAACAATCGATGCCCTAATAGGCAAAGCGGAAAACACCAGCTCGGCCTATCAAGCCGATAACGATTACGAGCGTATAATTGAGATTGCTAAAACACAAAACAACCCTAAGTTTGTTGCCGACATGCAGTTTGAAGCAGCCTCGCTGCTTGCCAAAAAATTTGCTCATAAAAAATACCATAAAGCTAAAACACTGCTTAACCAAGCCGATGACTACTACCGTAATAACCTAGACGACAACACCGTAGAGCGCATTAAAGCCGACTTTTTAATGGCGTCGTTTGCTCAAGGTAAGAAAAAATACAATGAAGCCATTGAACGACTAAACCATGTTGTATCGGTATTTGATAACAACTTAAGCTTTGATCACAGCGCTGAGCTTACTGCGCACTCAAAGCTTGTTAACCTTTACGAAAAAATAGGCCAAAGCGAACAAGCCACTAAGCATTGTTTAGCAATTGCTAAAATGGTGCCGTGGAAAAAAACACAAGAGCAAACACCTATATACCGCAAAAACCCTGAGTACCCACAAAACAAAGCGCGCCAAATGCGAGACGGTATTGTCGTTGTTGAATTTGACGTAGATACCGCAGGGTTTGTTAAAAACCCAGAGGTAGTTAGCTCACAAGGGGGGAAAGAGTTTGAAAGGTCGGCACTTACAGCACTTAAAAAGTGGCGTTATGCACCAAAATTTGAAGACGGCCAACCCGTTGTTGCAAGTACGCAAGTACAGCTCGACTTTAAAATAGCCAGATAACACGCAAGGTATTATAGCGTCTTTTTTGTTCAGGTAGCTTTATTCAAAGCTTTGCGAGTATTTTATCGCTAGCGGCTTCAATTAAAT
>NZ_AUTO01000107.1:0-16064 GCF_000498055.1 Pseudoalteromonas sp. TB51 | reverse complement strand
CTTCGGCTGCTGCAATCAGGCGCTGCGCTTTTACAGTTATAAGCTCAGCATCGCCCGGGCCTGCCCCTATTAAATACACGTGGTCGTTTTTTTGGTGTTTAGCTTTGTGCTTTGCATCTTGAGTGAGTTTATTAACAAACTTGTTTAGCCATGGGCTTTCAATACCCGAAAAATACGAAAGAACACTCATTTTATTGCTCCTTATGCTAACGCTGTAATGGCTTTTGGCTCAGCGCTAACAAAGACATTGCCATTGTCTATTTTGGCTTCAAATACGGGGAGCTGTATTGCCTCTGCTTCTAGGCACTCGCCGGTATTTAAACAAAAATGTTGCTTATACAAAGGGGAGGCCACTACTAATTTTCCATCAATAGAGCCAATAATGCCGCGCGATAGTACATTGGCTTTGCCTATCGGGTCGTAGTTGCTAATGGCTAACACAGGCTCACTATTTTGTGGAACATAAAATATGGCCACTTGCTGGTTGTTTACTAATGCGCATACGCCACTATTAGCAACTAGGTCGTCGGTTGTTCCAATTTTATGCCAATACATCAGCTTGCTCCTGCTCAATTTCCATTACGGGGATACGGTTTGTCGAATTTTGCTGGTTACGTTTTTCAGACTCAGTGGCGGGGCGAATTTGGTTGCGCTCTTGTACAAATAAAATATTGCTATCGGCATCTGGGCTATTAATAAATTGGCGGAACCGTTTTGAGGCCTCTGGGCTTTCCACTGCTTTTTTCCATTCGCAGGCGTAAGTTTTAGTTATAAGCGCCATTTGCGTTTCAAGCTCATGGCAAATACCTAGGCTGTCGTCTATTACTACGCTTTTTAAATAATCTAACCCGCCTTCTAAATTTTCCATCCACACTGAGGTGCGCTGCAGTTTATCGGCGGTTTTAATGTAAAACATGATCACGCGGTCAATGTATTTAATGAGTGTTTCGGTATCTAAATCGGTAGCAAATAAATCAGCATGGCGCGGGCGCATACCGCCATTTCCACATACGTATAAGTTCCAGCCATTTTCGGTTGCTATTACGCCTATATCTTTGCTTTGTGCCTCAGCGCATTCGCGGGTACAGCCCGATACGGCCATTTTAAATTTATGCGGGGCGCGTAAACCTTTGTAGCGGTTTTCAATCGCAATCGCGTGGCCAACACTGTCTTGAACGCCATAGCGACACCACGTACTGCCAACACACGATTTAACGGTTCTGAGCGATTTACCATAAGCATGACCGGTCTCAAAACCGGCTGCAATAAGTCTTTCCCAAATAATAGGGAGCTCTTCAAGGCGTGCGCCAAATAAGTCGATACGCTGCCCACCTGTGACTTTACAGTACAGGTTAAAGTCTTTAGCAACTTGACCAATAACAATAAGTTTGTCGGGGGTAATTTCGCCACCCGCTATACGGGGAACGACAGAGTAAGAGCCATCTTTTTGCATATTTGCAAGGTAAGTGTCGTTGGTATCTTGCAGGCCAACATGAGCGGGTTCTAAAATAAACTCATTCCACGTTGAAGCTAAAATAGAGGCCACTGCAGGTTTGCATATTTCACAGCCGTGATGACCGCTGCCATGTTTAGCGAGCAAATCATCAAAAGTTTTAATGCTTTCTACTTTTACTAAATGCAGTAACTCTTGGCGCGAAAAAGCAAAGTGTTCACACACATGGTTGTTAACTTCAACCCCACGGCTTTCAAGTTCACTGTCGACTACCGATTTTAATAATGCGGCACAACCACCACANCCGCCATCAATTGCACCCACAATGTCGCCTTTGCTTACATTGTGACACGAACAAATAGTGGCAGTATCGGGCAGGGCATTTCCCGCTAAAACAGGTGCTCCTTCGCTATCAGGTAAAATGAGGCACTCAGGGTGTTCGGGTAATTCCATATCGTTTAACATGTACTGCAACAGTGTGTCGTAATCGCTAGTATCGCCAACAAGCACTGCGCCTAATAACTTGTTGCCTGCCTCATTTAAAATAATTTTTTTATAACAATCACGAATAGGATCTTGATAAATTAGCTCTTTGCAATCGGGGGTTTTAGCGTGGGCATCGCCAATTGAACCTACCTCTACCCCGAGTAGTTTTAATTTTGTGCTCATATCGGCGCCTAAAAACTCAAGTTCGCCGCCTGTAAGTTGGCTTGCAACCACGCGAGCCATGTTATAACCCGGAGCGACTAGGCCAAATAGCTTTTTGTCCCATAAGGCACATTCGCCAATAGCATATATATCTGGGTTTGATGTCTGGCATTGGTTATTAATTACAATACCGCCACGTTGCCCTAATTCAAGTTCGGCCACTTTGCCAAGCTCATCGTATGGGCGAATACCGGCCGAGAACAAAATTAAGTCGGTTTCTAAAAACGTGTCATCTGAAAAATTTAATCTGTAACGGCTCGTTTCGCCTTTTACTATTTCGCTGGTGGCTTTAGCGGTATGCACGCTCACGCCCAGTTTTTCAATTTTGTTTTTTAACAGCGTGCCACCTTGTTCATCAAGTTGTACCGCCATAAGTTGGGGTGCAAACTCAACTACATGAGTATCAAGCCCAAGTTGCTTAATTGCATTGGCTGCTTCAAGCCCTAACAAGCCGCCACCTATCACTACGCCACTTTTACTTTGTGCAGCGCTTGCTTTTATTTGCTCTAAATCTTCTAGGGTACGGTAAACCAAGCAATGGGGTTGGTCATTCCCTTTAATTGGCGGCACAAACGGGTACGAGCCTGTTGCTAAAATAAGTTTATCGTAATTAAATTTATCACCGGTTTGAGTGCTAACTACCTTGTTTGTTTTATCTATTTCATTAACCCACTGGTTAGTATGCACATTTATATTTAACTGCTGATAATTATCAAAGGTGGTTAGGGCTAAATCGGCGGCTGTTTTACCATCAAACACGCTGGATAAGTAAACACGGTCATAAGCTAAATTTGCTTCTCCACACAGTACGGTAATGTGCGCGTTAGCGTCGCTTTGGCGCATTTGCTCTACAAAATGGTGCCCAACCATCCCATTACCAATAATGAGTATTTTTGTTGGTGTTTGCATTGGTATCCCCTCAATGACGGTTTAATTTAAAAACAAAAAAGCCCGCCACAGTTACAAATTAATGCAACTGCGAGCGGGCTTCTTTGCCTGTGGTCATAACAACCTAAATGTGTGTCGTTTTAATAACGAACGGTATGGTTATCATATAAGCAAAAACACGGCCATTTTTATAAGTGTTTGTTTTTTAATAGCTACATTACTTTTAAATGGTTTTACTTACGCATATTTGAGTTGTTTTGGTGCGGTGCTAGCACTATGGGAGTGCACATAATGAGGCTACAATGTGGTGTTTAGCCAATAAAAAGTTCATTTGTGCCGTTAACTAATAACGAGGGGTAGGCGTTTAGGCTATGAATAAAAAATGCGCTTTGTTATTTTCAGATAACAGTAAGCGCATTAATACTGTAAAGCGGCTTTACTTGCTTTGCTTCGCCAGGGTTTCTACATCGGTATCTTCAACAGGTTTAAAGCTGCCCGTCGCTTCATCGTAGGTTTTAATTTCTGCAGATTCTATATCATATACCCAGCCGTGTAGCTTAACTTGACCGGTTGCAATTTTTGCAGCCACAGCAGGGTGTGTTTTTATATGCTGTAGTTGTTGTACTACGTTTTCTTCAATTACTAAGCCTAGGTGGTCGTTATTGTTTAGCTCTGCGCAACCGCATTTTTCTTTTACAACTTCAGTTGCTACGCGGCTGTGGCCAAGCCACTCTTTAACGTGCGGTAAGCTTGATAAACCTTCAGTATTTATAGCGCCTTTCATTGCGCCACAATCCGAGTGCCCACAAATGATAATGTGCGATACGCCCAGTGCAGCCACCGCAAATTCAATTGAGGCTGTCATACCNGGCGGGATAATATTGCCCGCGTTACGACAAATAAATAATTCACCGGGTTCAGTTTGAGTCACTAAGTTAGGATCGATACGCGAGTCGGCACAGGTGATAAATAACACTTCTGGGTTTTGACCATTGGCTAGTTTTTGAAACGCTGCTTTTTTTGATGGGTAAACTTCTTTTTGAAACTTAGCCACGCCCGAAATAATATGTTCCATGTACAACTCCTATTGGTGTAATTTAATCGTGTTATTTATAGCTTTATTCGCCTGACAAATTAGCGCCATTATAACTTTGTTCTTGTTTGTTTTGTACTATTACACTGTTTAATAAATTTCATGCGCACGATCAAAGGGCGACACACGTACATGCAGTGATTAGCGTATACATAAGCGTAGCTAGCAGAGGCTTCGAGTAAAATAAAAGGCGTTAAGTGGCGAAAAAGGTGGTTGAGGAAGTTAGTAGCTTAACTTGCTTTAAGTTTATGGGCTGATTTTAAGCTATACATGCGCTGATCCGCTAAGGTTAAACACTCAGTATGGCTTTGGCACTCATCGCTAGATGCTATGCCATAACTAATACCTGATTGGGGCCATTGCTGTTGAATAGTGCGATGTAATGCGGTGAGCTTTTGAGTAAGTGTGGTTTTTAGTTGGGGAAGGTGTGATTTGTTTTTGACTTTACATAACCAAATAAATTCATCGCCCCCGGTTCTAAATACGGTGCCGTCTTGCGCTAGATGCTGTGTCATTAATTTTGCAGCATTAATTAAAAACGCATCACCTTTGGCGTGCCCAAGCGCATCGTTTATTTTTTTTATTCCATCACAATCTATAAACACAATGATGTAAGCACTATGTGCAAGTTTAATCAGCTCATCATTTAATAGTAGTCGGTTGCCAACTTGGGTTAGAGGATCAAAGCGAGATTCATGTAACAAGGTACTAAATTCGTGCTGTTTTAACTTTAGCCACTCAGACAAAGACAGCACAATACACACACAATCTATTGCTAAGGCTAACAGTACAAGTATTTCTGATGAGGTAGCATTTATTAAATCAAAATGAAACGCAACGTATACTACTAATGACAGGCTATAGAGCATATTTCCAAATAAAAAATACTTGGCTCTAAAATCGTTCAGGCTAAGCATAGCAAACCCGGTGGTTAAGCTAAGCATAACCCATACAGCTGCTAAAAAGTGCGCGATATAAAACACTAAATAAAAGGGCATAAATAGGCTGCAGATACCGCATACAAATGCGCTAACGGTAAAGTATTTTAAAGCACTCCCAAGCTTATTGGCTTTTTCTTTATCGAAGTTAAACAGGTAGTAGGTAAATGCTGCTGCGCAACTCACAGCAAAGGCAAATAAATAAATACCTAAGTAATGTTTATTAAAAGAGGGGCTGGCATAAATTGTATTTACAGCGCCCGAAGCAAACGCCCAGCCAAGACCGTGCAAACCGACATACCCAGCACAAAACAAGGCCACTTTTTGCTTTACCCTTAAAAACATTACAAAGGCCATCATTGCTAAAGTGAGCATGACAGAAATAGTAATAAGGCTTAATGAGTTTATATAAAACTGATGATGCAAAAATGCACCTTCGCTTAAAATACTTAAATCAACCGGCGTTGGATAGTGTTTGGCTTCTAAATATATCCATAAATAGCCACTGCTTGGCGCATAGAAGGGCAGTTTAAATGCTTGTCCATGCATTAAAATAGCCGGTTGATTAACGTGAGACTGCGAAAAATCAGCAAGCTTAACTATATCCCCCTGTTCGGTTTGCCAATAGGCTAAACCAACGTCGATAAAATTGGCTTGCGGCAGCACATACCAATCTCCAGTGGTGGGGTTATTTAGCGCAAATTTTGTTATTACAGCGCCACTTTTACCGAGCAGGTTACTCGTTTCACTAGCGTTTTTATAAGATGTAATTACTTGCTGTGCAGAAGGAGGAGCATTGAATGCTGTGACAGGGCGCCACAGGTTATCATCCTCTAGGGTAATGTTGTTATTAAGTGTATAAGCATATGCTAGCGGGCTAAACAAAGCACAGAAAAAGAATACTGTTAATATACCAACCCGCACCATACCTAAACTCACTTTAAAAACCCACTAAGCGATTATAATCAAATTGTAAACAAATAGTATATAAATCAAACAAAATTATCGCCTTTAAGTAATGGCTTAATTTGGCTTTAAATAACAAACTGCATTAATAAATAAGTAATACGAGGGCGTTTTTGTTTAAACGAATTTATAAACACCGCGGGTGTTTGCAGTATTAGTTAGGATTTAAGGTGGGTAGCGGGCTAACCAACTGAGTTACAGTCGTACAAATAGGGATTCTTAAATATAATTTATTCAAAGAAGTCAGAATAAATTTGGTACGACTGAGTGAATTCGAACCACCGATTTCGGCGTGGGCATAGAGAGTAGGTAGCGCGCTAACCAACTGAGCTACATTCGTACATATAGGGATTCTTAAATATAATTTATTCAAAGAAGTCAGAATAATTTTGGTACGACTGAGTGGATTCGAACCACCGATTTCGGCGTAGGCATAAAGAGTAGGTAGCGCGCTAACCAACTGGGCTACAATCGTACAGGTAGTATCTTAATTATATTTATTCAGTGGTCAGTGGGAAGAATAATTTTGGTACGACTGAGTGGATTCGAATTAGTGATTTCGGCGTGGGCATAGAGAGTAGGTAGCGCACTAACCAACTGAGCTAGAGTCGTACAAGTAGTATCTTAATTATATTTATTCGGAGGGGGAGGATAGTTTTGGTACGACTGAGTGGATTCGAACCACCGACCTCTACCATGTCAAGGTAGCGCTCTAACCAACTGAGCTACAGTCGTACAAATAGTATCTTAATTATATTTATTCAAAGGGAAGAATAAATTTGGTACGACCGAGTGGATTCGAACCACCGACCTCTACCATGTCAAGGTAGCGCTCTAACCAACTGAGCTACGGTCGTATTACCTAATTAAGATGCGATAAATTTAATTATCAGCGGCCGCTAATATATAGCGTGGTGAGTGGTGAATCAAGCAAGTTTGTTGCTTTTACGTTTATTTGCCGTTTTTTTATTCATATTGGGCTGATTTCACACGTTTTATAAAAGTTTTGCCACCAGGTAACGTGTTTTTTGGCTGAGCCTTTAAGCTGGTTTAGTAGATTGTTTTGTGAATCCAGCGCTATCAAAGTATTTATTTGCTTATTTGTTATGGCTTGGTCAAACCACAGTTGGTTATACAAAGGTAAAAGTGTTTCAAGGTAGCCTGCTAAATTAGCCTGATAAGGCTGTATTTCTTTAAGGAAATACTTTTGAAACACGTTACTGACGATAGTGGCTATTTTTTTATTTTTTCCTGCTGGGCATATTTCATCGATGGATTGCGATTCGATAAATCGCGTGGCTGAATTATTAAACGCTATTTGCAGCCTTGCAGAATAAATGAGTAATTGGTTAAAACGGTACTTATTAAGCTGCTCTAACGCGTTAAAAATGTCTGCGGAGTTAATTTTTAAGTAGTGTTTATTGAGTATGTGTTGTTTTATGAGTGCAAGCTGCTGCATGGCCGCTACCGTGTCGCTAAACCCTGCAGGGGAAGCAGAAAGCTCTGAGCTGCTAGCTTGCCATGTGTTTTTTAGCTCAAATTCGTTATACAACATTAAATTAAAGTAGTGGTTTAGTGTTTGCTCTTTATGTGTTTTTGCTTTTAATAGGGTTTTATAAACTGCTGAGTCGGGCTCAAGCGTGCTTAAGCACTGCTGTGCATTTTGCACAAACTCTATTTGATACTTTAAAACACCGGCATGTCCGGCCGTTTTACCAAGCTGATTGTTGTGCTCACTAATAAGTAAGCTGAGCTTACAATGGCTTAAGCTGGCAAGTTCAATCAAGCTAATGGTGGCGGAGTTTAAAAGCGTGTTAGGTGGTAATAGCGGGCTAATTGCTACAGGTTTACTTAAACTTGGGGCTTGGGCTTCAAGGGTATTACTTAAGCGTGCTATGTATGTGTGATAAGTGTTGCTGGGCGCTTTTGAACACCCAGCAAGCACGGCGCAACACACAGCTAATAAACAACTTAACCATGTTTTGCTTGGTATTAATGTTAGTGCTTTTTTATACAAATGGCGCCTGCTTTAATCGCTTATTAACGGTGAACATAAGCCATACAGCAGCAACGGTTAAACCAAAAATAATACCTATCCAAAAACCGTGCGGCCCCATGGCGGGCACAATTAAATCTGTTCTTCCCAATACGTAGCCTAAAGCAAAACCGATTAACCAGTAAGATATAAACGTTATATACGATATAGGCTGCGTGTGTTTTAAACCTCTTAAAATGCCGTTCGCAGCGACTTGAAGTGCATCAGGTATTTGATAAATACATGCCAAAATCATAATTGAGGTCGCTAATGCAATAACGGCTGGGCTGTCGGTGTAAAGTTGGCTTATTAAATCGCGGCCAATAAAGGTTATAAAAGCTAAAAATAACGCAATAGCAATGGCTAATATGTAGCTGGTTGATATAGCAGTTTTTAATTGGCTTAAATGGTTTTGACCAAATAAATTTCCAATACGAATACTAATGGCGATAGATAAGCTCAGTGGCATCATAAATAATAACGCGGTCACGCTTCCCGCAATTTGATGACCCGACACTGCAACAGCACCTAAGTGTGCAATAAATAATGGTATACACGCAAATAGCGTAATTTCAAAAAAGGTGGCCAACGAAATAGGTATACCTAATTTTGTAATAATTCCAATGGTTTTAATATTGGGCTTTTCAAAATTTGCCAGCAGGGCTTTTGCATCGATTTTTTTACTAAACTGGCAATACGTCACTTGTGCAACAGCCATNCCGCCGTAGGCTGGTAAGCCAAATAAACCATTTATAAAAATATAGTTAGCTGGAATATTAACGCCAAGGCCCAGCAAGCTGATATAAAAAGCGGGTTTTGTCATCCCCATGCCTTCGGTCATATTTCGATAAACGGTAAAAATTAAAAAACCAAAGGCTCCCCATTTCACAAAATGGATATAGTCATACGCAAGGCTTGCGATAGCGGGGGTTGTATCGAGTTTTAAAATGACTATATCGGCTAGGTTGGCTATACCAAAACCAATTGCGCTTAAAATAGCGGTTAAATACAGAGCTTGCTGAAAATAATGGCTAATACCTTTTTTATCATTAGCGCCCGCAAATTGGGCAATAATACCGGTTAACGCGAGCAAAATACCTTGCAGCGCCAGTAATAACGGGTTCCATATACCGGTTGCAATCGACAGCGCAGCTAAATCTGTTGGGCTTACTTGGCCTGCCATAATGGTGTCGACTACCGACATTAAAACGAGTGTTACTTGTGCTAAAAATACAGGTACGGCAAGGGTGATTAAACGTTTGGCTTCCCAGCTACTAAAGGTCATAAAAACAGCTATTTGATAAAACAGGGCGCAATTGTAATCGATTGTGTTTCAAATAAAAATCACTGTAGTGAATGATTTTACGAGTTGATACGTTAAACTAGCACTTTGTAATAATTTTAAGTGATTTTATGTTTACAGGAATCGTTCAAACTCAAGCTACTGTTGTATCTACCACGCATACCGAAGGGGTTTTACGTTTGGTTGTATCGGTAGGTGATGAGTACGTTAAACATTTAGATTTAGGCGCCAGCATTGCAATTAATGGCTGTTGTTTAACGGTGGTTAAAGTTGAATTAAGTAACCACGATGTAGTGGCGCAAGTACATTTTGATGTAATTGACGAAACACTATTACTAACTAATTTAGGCAAGCTTGCACTAGGTAGCTTAGTTAATTATGAGCGCTCAGTAACCTTTGGTACTGAATTAGGTGGGCATATTGTGTCGGGGCACATACACTGCACTGCCCGAATCGGGCAAATAGTTAAGCAACAAAATAACTGTAAAATTCAGTTAAGCTTACCTACTAAATGGCAAAAGTATATTTTGTACAAAGGCTTTGTAGCAATAAATGGCGCAAGCCTAACCGTGGGCGAAATTGACGAGCAGGGGTTTTGGTTACACCTGATCCCCGAAACGCTGGCCATTACAAATTTAGGTAACGCTCAAGTGGGTGATGAACTAAATATAGAAGTTGATCAGCAAACTTATACCATTATTAACACGGTAGAAAATTACTTACGCCACCAAGGCTAAAAAATTTGTTCATCGTCGCTGTCTATGTGTAACTCTAATTTTTTATGAGCATGGTCTATGTGCATGTTTAAACGAATAGGGTTACAACAGGCACTGCATTCTTCTACGTAGTCTTGATCCCCCATACTTGCGTCAATGTCTAGGTGTATGTGGTTGCCACAGTGTGGACACGTGATACGTTGTGATAAAAAATCTTTCATAATCACTCCAATAGTACCAAGGTAAGAATTAACTTGTTGATACGCATTAATTAAGTTGTGCAGTTATACTAGCAACAACTTGATGGCTCAAAACTGAACTAAACAACAAGGTATTGAGCCTAAATAACATCCTTTTTAAATATAGTGCTGAAGCAACGATTATGACAGTTATTTTACGCCTTATAAGGCGTTATTATTTAAAGCGATAGCAGTTCATCAATATGCTGCTTAGCCTGAGTAAGATAGTGCCCTGCAAATATATTTGCGTGATTTAAAATAGGGTAAAGTTGGTATATAGCTTTGCGCTTTTTATAGTTTTCGCTTAATGGGTATTGCGCGTTATAGGCGTTATAAAAATCATCAGGTAAGGGGGCAAATAGCTCGCTCATTGCAATATCTACCTCGCGGTCTCCGTAATAACAAGCGGGATTAAATAAGGTCGGTACATTTTTAATAAAGCCCATATTTCCTCGCCAAAAGTCGCCATGTACTAAAGAGGGCTCCACAATATGGCTGTGCAATTGCTCTTTTACCAAGTTAATTAATAGCTCAGGCTCTACAAGCTGAATGCCTTTTTCGGCTAATAGTTGCAGTTGCCAGCCTATGCGCTCTTCTGCGTAAAATAAGTCCCATTTTTTATGCCATTGGTTTGGTTGCACGGTGGTGGCTAGGTAATTATCTACATCAAAGCCAAACATTGCTTGGTCGTGCTTTTGGTGCAGCATAGCCAGTTGTTTACCCATATCGTGCCAATGCGTGTGGGGCTGTTTATCAAGTACTAACCATTCAAGTACAATAAACGAAAATTCAATATTAGCACCTGTTACAATGCAGTCGGGCACCATAAAAACACTATTTTGGGTGAGCTGCTTAAGTCCTATCGCTTCGCTTTCTAGACGATCTAGTTCGCTTTTAAGGGCAATTTTAACCAGGTAATTGTGTTTTCCATCGGTGAGTTGATAGAGTTTATCGGTATTTGTACTTTGCAGCTGACGTTTGTAAGTATGTTTAAAGTCATAATGAATGGCTTGGCTAATGTGCTCGTTTACTGTTTTCCACATATCAATTGCTCGCCTTTTAAACAGATACTTAAACTATGGCAAAAAAGTATTAATTTAACAAACTAATCGTTGTAAAATTAACGATATAAAAAATGCTAATGGAGTAACAATGAACAAAAGTTTTATCACCAATTTGCTTGCTGTCTTGTGTGTAGTTATAGGCTACTTTTTTAACCACGCTATTGTGTTATCGGTGGGGTTATTTGCGCTATCTGGTGCTGTCACAAACTTATTGGCTGTTCATATGTTATTTGAAAAAGTACCTTTACTATACGGCTCGGGGGTTATTGCTCTAAAATTTGAAAGCTTTAAAGTGGCTATTCGTAATTTAATTTTGACTGAGTTTTTCTCTGAGCAAAAAATTAATAACCTACTTAGCAAAGCACAACCTAATATCGACTTTGAGGGCATTATTACTAAGGTTGATTTAAACCCTGCATTCGACAACCTACTTCAAGTAATAGAGCAATCACAGTTTGGCAGTATGTTAGGTATGTTTGGTGGCACAGCGGCTATAGAGCCAATGCGAGAAAAGTTTATTGAAAAAATGCAGCTATCACTTGCGCAAATTAGCCAAACAGACGATTTTAAAGTGCTAGTAAACGATACGTTATCACAAGGGAATAGCGCACAAAGCTTACATGCTACGGTACTTAAATTAGTTGATGAGCGTTTAAATGAACTCACCCCTAAAATGGTTAAAGACATTATTCAAACTATGATACGTGAGCATTTAGGTTGGCTAGTAGTATGGGGCGGTGTGTTTGGCGGTTTATTTGGCTTAATTGCGGCCATTATTTAATAAACTAAGCCTGCTTACAAAGCAGGCTTAGTTTTGTGTTAACGCCATACTATTTTGGCCCTGTGATGATTACTTTTTCTGGGTTGTACGATTTAGCTAAATCCTTAATTGAAGTGCGAGTACTGGTATCAATATTCAAATAATTTGCGCTTTTATCAAGGTTATACAAAGTAACAAAGTCGCCCATTGATAAGTTATTACAGTGCAGCTTTTTGCTCATTACCGCTTTGCTTATATTTAAATCCCGTGACGCTTTACGTACTACGTACGATTTATTAGCAGCAACAGCCATACAAACCTGTGTACCTGGCGATGAATCGGCCGCGACAAATTGGGTGGCTAATGCTGGTTTTGCAATTAGTAAAGTAGCGCCTAGTACCATAGTTGTGCATAAAGTAGCTTTTAACGTGTTCATAATTAGTCCTCATTGTTTGTGGTTCAGCTTTATTATTGAGCGATTCAAACTAAAAAGCTGTTAACCAAACGCAACAAGGTGTAAGCAGGTATGTTTAAAAATACACACTTAAGCTAGGTGACTGAATTTAAGCCCTAATAAATGTGTTTTTTGACACACTTAGGCAAAATTATTTTATAGCTACTGACATATTTTCTCAGCCTGCTATTATCGCCCCATTATTTACGCGCTTAATTTTTAGGAGAACCAGTGAGCAAAACGTTAGCCAGCTATTACCAGCAAGCGTATGCCTGCGAGCACAAGCATTTTAACCAATGTTTTTATTGTGGATGCGAAGCCACAGAGCGCGATCATTGCCCGCCGTTACATATGCTACAGAGCATTATTGATTTAGGCGAAGAGGCCGACTTTGTCTCTATTGCCGCGTGTTATGAGTGCCATGCCTTATTGCATAATGAAAGGCTAATGACGATAGATGAGCGTTTTACAAAACTTAAAAAAAAGCTCTCTAATAAGTACGCTAAGGCGCTGCGTGTTTATAACATGTGGGAAGAAAACGAATTAAGCGAAATGAGTGACGAATTTGCGCACAGCATTCAAGCGGGTATGAAATTAGGTAAAGAGGCATCTGAGCGTTTAGCGTTTACAGGCTTTACATATGCCACCGAAGAAGCCCGCGTGACCGTACGCGAAAAAACCAAAGAGTTTGATGTAGAAGGCACCGTTTTTACCGACTTCAAAGAGGCATTAAATTACTGTATTAACGTACTTAAAGTTCACAAAAGTGACTTTTATAAAATATTGGTAGAGGATTATAACGGCGACTTTAATAGGGCACTTAGCCAGTATCGTCATCGCCACGATAAAGTAACAGCAGCAAGCGATGGCAATACATTAATTAAGGATTTTGCTAAGCAGCATAAGCAAAACTCAGACTTTGTAACTCGCACCGTAAAACACTTTATAAACAAAGACCCATCGCTTACAACCGAAGGCGCACTTGAAAAGCTGTATAACAATTATATAAAAAAATAATTACAGCCGTTTAACTCATTTAATCGCTTTTTTACCTGTTTTTTTAGCTTTATTACGCCGCTTTAGCTAAAGTAGCAAAAAAACAGGAGAACCTAACAACATGCAAAAATTTGCTCCCTCATTGTTAGCAGTTGGTTTAGCTGCTGCCCTTGTTGGCTGCCAAGAAAACGGCCCACAAGATGCAAAAATCACCATTAATAAAAACCCTTACCCAAGCACCTACACACCGCTTGCAAGTAAAAGCACATTAATTACCAATGCGACAGTACTTACTGGCACTGGCGAGCGCTTAGATGACGCCGATGTGTTAATTGTTGATGGTAAAGTACAACAAGTAGGTAAAGACTTATCGGCCAATGCAGATGCAACCATAGATGCACAGGGCAAATGGGTTACCCCAGGTATTATTGACGTACACTCTCACTTAGGTGCTTATCCAAGCCCATCGGTTGAGTCTCATCAAGACGGAAACGAAATGACCAGCCCAAATACTGCTGAGGTGTGGGTAGAGCATTCGGTATGGCCTCAAGATCCTGGCTTTAACCGCGCGCGCGAAGGCGGTATTACTTCACTACAAATTTTACCAGGCTCAGCAAACTTATTTGGTGGCCGTGGCGTAACACTTAAAAACATTCCTGCGCATACCATGCAAGCAATGAAATTCCCTGATGCGCCTAATGGCTTAAAAATGGCCTGTGGTGAAAACCCAAAACGCGTATATGGTCGCCAAGGTACTTTGCCTTCCACCCGTATGGGTAACATGGCCGGTTACCGTATGGCATGGGCAGAAGCACAAGAGTACAAACGTGCATGGGATAAGTACGACGCCGATTACGAAGCAGGTTTAAACCCAGAAGCACCAGTTCGCGACATTAAGCACGATACTCTTCGCGCGGTCATTGAAGGTGAAGTGTTAATTCATAATCACTGTTATAAAGCTGAAGAAATGGCGATGATGATCGACCTTTCAAAAGAATTTGGCTATCACGCAGGTACGTTCCATCACGGTGTAGAAGCTTATAAAATTGCAGATTTATTAGCTGAAAATGGCTCGTGTGCTGCACTTTGGCCAGATTGGTGGGGCTTTAAAATGGAAGCCTACGACATGGTTCAAGAAAACGTAGCTATTGTTGATGCGGTAAAAAACTCGTGCGCCATTGTGCATTCTGACTCAGACACCACTATTCAGCGCTTAAACCAAGAAGCGGGTAAAGTAATGTACCGTGCAAACGAAAATGGGTTTGATATTTCGGAGCAGCACGCGATTAAGTGGATCACCTCAAACGCGGCTAAATCATTAGGTATTGAAGATAAAACTGGTTCGCTTGAAGCAGGTAAGCAAGGCGATGTGGTTATTTGGAACCAAAACCCATTTAGCGTTTACGCAAAAGCTGAACAAGTATTTATTGATGGCGCAAAAGTTTACGATAGAAACGATAGCGCATTTCAAGCACAAAGTGATTTTATGTTAGGTCAACAATAAGGAGCCCAGAATGAAAAATTTATCACGTTCGTTTTCGCTATCTCTGGTTGCTGCCGGACTATTAGCCTCAGGTGCAGCCAATGCACAATCGCTTGCAATTATTAATGCTACGCTGCATACGGCAACCGAGCAAGGCGTTTTAGAAAACGCCAGCATTGTTATGGATAACGGTAAAATTACCGCTATTAATCCACAGCAAGTACAAGCAGATAAAGTTATTGATGCAAATGGGAAGATTGTGACCCCAGGTTTTATTGCTAGCATTAATCAACTTGGCTTAGTGGAAGTAAGTGCAGTTGCAGGCTCACGCGATGCAGGCGAAGAAAAAGCAGGTATTGATTTTGATGTAAGCCTTGCTTATAACGCTCACTCAAGCCTTATCCCGTATGCACGTAAAGGTGGTGTAACCCGCGATGTAATTACCCCGCACGGTGGCGATAGTATTTTTTCGGGCTTAGCAAGCGTTGTTGATTTAAGCGGTGATTTACAAGGCGACATACAAAAACAAGCTGCATTAGTGGTTTATTTAGGTGAGCGCAGTAAGGGCTCGCGCGCATTTACATTGCAAACGCTAATTAATAAGCTTGAAGAGCACCAAACAAAAGCAGCTAAAAAGCCTAAAAAAGACGACGACAGCACCCCAAGTACTGAAGATAAAGTAATGGTTAAAGTACTTAGCGGCGATATGCCACTTGTAGTGGGTGTATCTCGTGCGGCTGATATTATTGAGCTACTTAAAGTTAAAGAGCAATTTGGTATTAATTTAGTGCTCAATGGTGCACAAGATGCCGTTGTTGTTAAAGAGCAGATTGCTAAAGCGCAAGTACCAGTAATTATGAGTGCTATGGATAGCTTACCTTCAAGCTTTGACTCTTTACATGCCAGTTTAGATAACGCAGCCGCGCTTGAAAAAGCTGGAGTAAAGGTTATTTTAACGGTAGGCGGGG
>NZ_AUTO01000106.1:0-2585 GCF_000498055.1 Pseudoalteromonas sp. TB51 | reverse complement strand
CCAGCCATAATATTTACCAGCTTCGTTTTGATGCCGGTAATGCAGTTTCGTACGGCATGAGCCAGCAAGGTGCACTTAATGCTGTTACATCCAATGTAGCCGACGTATTTGGCATAAATGCAGGTAGCCTTGAAGTAGGTAAAGCTGCCGATGTGGTTGTATGGAGTAACGATCCATATGAGCTAAGTAGCCATGTAAGTAAAATGATTATTAACGGTGAAGAAGTATCTACGCAGTCGCGCCAAGATAAACTGCGTGAGCGCTATACCACTGAGTCATCTATGCCGCGAGCATATACAAAATAATTAATATAGCTTTAATTATCCAAAATTCAGGTTAATTATTAAAGGCCGCTACTTTAAAGTTAAAGTAGCGGCCTTTTTATATAAAATAAAGACACAAAAAAACCGCTTACTTTAAACGTAAGCGGTTTTTTAATTTAATCTAAAATTATACTAATTTAGATAAAATTTCGTTAAACGTTGCACTTGGGCGCATTGCTTTAAACGCTGCATCATCATTTGGTTGGAAGTAACCACCAATATCCATTGAAGGACCTTGTGCATCGTTAAGCTCGCTTACGATTTGCTCTTTTTGCGTTTCTAAATCGCTCGCAATTTGTGTAAATTGCGCTTTAAGCTCGCTGTCTTCGTCTTGCTTAGCCAGCTCTTGTGCCCAGAATAAAGATAAGAAGAAGTGAGAACCACGGTTATCAATTTCTTTTACTTTACGTGAAGGCGACTTGTTTTCAGCTAAGAACGTACCTGTTGCTTTATCTAGCGTATCAGCAAGTACTTGTGCTTTTTTGTTGCCTGTATTCACGCTTAGGTGCTCAAGCGAAGCCGCTAGTGCTAAAAACTCGCCTAACGAATCCCAACGTAAGTGGTTTTCTTTTTCGAACTGTTGAACATGCTTAGGTGCTGAACCACCTGCGCCAGTTTCAAATAAGCCACCACCGTTCATTAGTGGCACAATAGAAAGCATTTTAGCACTGGTACCCAGCTCTAAAATTGGGAATAAATCTGTTAGGTAGTCACGTAATACGTTACCCGTTACAGAGATAGTGTCTTTACCTTCTTTAATACGCGCTAATGAGAATAAAGTTGCTTCAAGCGGTGCTAAAATTTGAATGTCTAGGCCATCAGTATCGTGATCTGGTAAGTATTTGTTTACCTTTTTAATAAGCTCTGCATCGTGAGCACGGTTTTCATCTAACCAGAAAATAGCTGGTACGCCCGTCGCACGTGCGCGGTTTACAGCAAGCTTAACCCAATCTTGGATTGGTGCGTCTTTAACCTGACACATTCTCCAAATATCGCCTTGCTCAACAGCGTGCTCAAGTAATGTTGTGCCATTTGCATCAACAACACGAATAGAACCATCCGCTTTTGCTTCAAACGTTTTATCGTGAGAACCGTATTCTTCTGCTTTTTGAGCCATTAGGCCTACGTTTGGTACGCTACCCATAGTGGTAGGATCGAACGCGCCGTTTTCTTTACAAAAATCAATTGTAGCTTGGTAAACGCTTGAGTAGCTACGATCTGGGATCACAAAGCTAGTGTCTTGTAGTTTACCGTCGTTGTTCCACATTTGACCGCTTGAACGAATGGCAGCAGGCATAGACGCATCAATGATCACATCGCTTGGAACGTGTAAGTTAGTAATACCACGGTCAGAATCAACCATTGCAATAGCAGGACGGTCAGCGTAAACCGCTTGAATGTCTGCTTCAATTTCTTCGCGCTTAGCATCATCTAATGTTTGAATTTTAGAATAAACGTCGCCTAAACCGTTATTTACATCAACACCTAGCTCTTCAAAAAGCTCGCCGTGTTTAGCAAATACGTCTTTGTAGAAAACTTTTACGGCATGACCAAAAATAATAGGGTCAGATACTTTCATCATTGTCGCTTTCATGTGAAGCGAAAATAATACGCCTTTTTCTTTAGCTGCATCAATTTCTGCTGCTAAAAACGCTTGTAGTTTAGCTGCGCTAATGCGTGATGCATCAATTACTTCGCCAGCAATTAGCGGCGTGCTTTGTTTAAGTACAGTCACATCGCCATTAGTCGCTACGTGCTCAATACGTACATCAGTTGCTGCATCAACAGTTACAGATTGCTCAGAACCAAAGAAGTCACCTTCGCTCATGCTTGCAACGTATGATTGTGAGTCTTTGCTCCACGCACCCATTGAATGAGGGTTATTGCGTGCATACTCTTTAACAGAAGCTGGTGCACGACGATCTGAATTACCTTCACGCAATACTGGGTTTACAGCACTGCCTTTAATTTTGTCGTAAGTTGCTTTAATTTTAGCTTCTTCATCATTTTTAGGCTCAGCCGGGTACTCTGGTAGTGCGTAGCCTTTTTCTTGAAGCTCTTTAATGACAGCGCGTAATTGCGGTACAGACGCACTGATGTTTGGTAATTTGATGATGTTTGCTTCTGGTGTTTTTGCAAGTTCGCCAAGCTCTGCAAGCGCATCGCCGATGCGTTGCTCTTCAGTAAGGTAATCAGCGAAGTTTGCAATTACACGACCTGCTAATGAGATATCGCGAGTTTCAACTTCAACACCTGCCGCAT
>NZ_AUTO01000105.1:0-10772 GCF_000498055.1 Pseudoalteromonas sp. TB51 | reverse complement strand
CTTGGATAATTGGTAGCAACGAGTAGGTTGCTAGCGCCGGAGCTTCGTCCGTTTTAGTGTAGATAATTTTTGATGTCATCATCATTCCTAGATAGTAGGCCGCAGTGGCCGTATTCAACAATGCAAAGAAACTCATTAGCGCATGGTTGCGTTAACAAGCAGTTTGTTAGGTGTCGGTACTCTTAATATGCCAAAAGGCAGAATAGTCACACCTGACTAACTGATTTTTATAGGTTGCAAAGTACACGTATTTTAGCCGCGTAAAAGCATGAGCTAAAATGTAACCGCGTAATTTAGCAACAAGAGTGTAACAAGCTTGTTTAAAAAGGGCTAGCGCTTGCGCTTTTGAACAGCCTTAATTAGCAGGTAACTGTTAGAACATTGGGGTATATAAAATAAAATCAAGGAAAAGGGTTGAATTTAGCGTGTACAGGAGCAATTTAGTAATAAGAAGAGAGTTGAATGGTAAGTGGGGAATTAAGCGAGGATCTAAATTAGGTCGCTCGCTTTAGTCGAACAAATTTTGATCACTCTAAAATGTCGCCGTTAGGCGCAATGTTTTTAGCGTGTAAGCCCTTAGGGCCTTGTTCTAGCTCGAATGTTACATCCTGACCAGCTTTAAGTGTCTTATAACCGTCCATTACAATCGTTGAGTAATGAGCGAAAATATCATTCTCGCAGCCGTCTTCTACGATGAAACCAAAACCTTTGGCGTTGTTGAACCATTTGACTTTACCACAAGCCATACTTCTACATCCTTCTATAAGTTGACTAATTTAGTTATTCTAAACCGTATAATTTGCTAGACTGACTAAGGATTAATCAATCTACTTCTGACTGTAGTTTATTTGGCCAGTCAGTCAAGTGTTTTGTGGTATTTTTTTAACATTTAATTTATTTTTTATTCAAGTTTGCTTGAGTTCTAAAGACAAGACTATATTTAATTATGAGTGGTATGAAAGATTCAGGTGTCATCGACACAGTTCGCGATAGTGAAAAGCAAAAGCTGCAGCCACCGCGAAAATACAAAGTTGTTTTAAATAACGACGACTACACGCCAATGGACTTTGTAATAGAAGTTCTAATGACGTTTTTCAATATGGATAGCGATAGAGCAACTGATGTGATGCTACAAGTTCACGAAAAAGGTAAAGGGATATGCGGTGTATTTAGTGCCGATGTAGCCCATACCAAAGCGGAACAAGTTAACCGTTATGCACGGGATAACGAGCATCCACTGCTTTGTAGTTGTGAGCAGGAATAAATACCAATTAGGTGATCAATCATCTCATTGTTGTGGTATAAAATAATTATCTCAGTAAGGGGTTGCCAATGCTAAACAAAGACTTAGAACTAACGTTAAATGCCGCGTTTCGTGAAGCGCGTACACGCCGCCATGAGTTTATGACGGTAGAACACCTTTTACTTGCGCTTTTAGATAACCCTTCAGCAGGCGAAGCGCTAAACGCCTGCGGTGTTGATATTTCTGGTTTAAAAACCGAACTATTAGAATTCATAGACGAAACCACACCGGTTATTCCCGATTTAGAAGAAGAACGCGAAACCCAACCAACACTGGGCTTTCAGCGCGTGCTTCAACGTGCGGTTTTTCATGTTCAATCATCTGGTAAAAACGAAGTTACAGGCGTTAACGTGCTCGTTGCTATTTTTTCTGAACAAGAAAGCCAAGCGGTTTATTTACTTAAGAAAAGCGATATTTCTCGCTTAGATATAGTGAATTTTATTTCTCATGGTATTTCTAAAACGGATGATGAGTTAGGAGATGACACTGACGACATTCATGAAGAAGTACAAGAGGTTCAAAACGAAGAGGCAAGTAAGTTAGATAGCTTTACCACTAATTTAAATGCCCAAGCCAAAGACGGTAACATTGACCCATTAGTAGGGCGCGACAGCGAAGTAGAGCGCACCGTGCAAGTTTTATGTCGTCGTAAAAAGAATAACCCACTGCTTGTTGGTGAAGCAGGGGTAGGTAAAACAGCCATTGCAGAGGGCCTTGCGTACCGCATTGTTAATGAACAAGTGCCTGAAGTAATTGCCGATGCTGTTGTATATTCGCTTGATATGGGCGCATTGCTTGCCGGTACTAAGTACCGCGGTGACTTTGAAAAACGCTTTAAGAGCTTATTAAAAGAGTTACAAGCAAAACCTAACTCAATTTTATTTATTGATGAAATACACACTATTATTGGTGCAGGCGCTGCATCGGGTGGTGTTATGGATGCCTCTAACTTACTTAAACCGCTGCTTTCAAGCGGGCAGTTACGTTGTATGGGCTCAACCACTTACAATGAGTATAAAAATATTTTTGAAAAAGACCGTGCGTTAGTGCGTCGTTTCCAAAAAATTGATGTACTTGAACCAAGTGTGGCCGATACCACTAAAATTTTAAATGGTTTAAAAGAGCGTTACGAAGAACACCATGGTATTCGTTACACGCAAAAAGCATTAAAAGCAGCTGCAGAGCTAAGTGCTAAATACATTAATGAGCGTCATTTACCTGATAAAGCCATTGATGTAATAGATGAAGCCGGTGCCAACCAGCGTTTGCAGCCAAGCTCTAAGCGCAAAAAAACCATTGGTGTATCAGATATTGAATCGATTATTGCTAAAATGGCACGTATCCCAGCTCAAAGTGTGTCATCGACCGATAAAGAAACGCTTAAAAATCTTGATCGTAATCTTAAAATGTTAGTGTTTGGGCAAGATCAGTCTATCGAGGCGCTAACATCTGCGATTCGTTTATCTCGCTCGGGGCTTGCAAACGAAGATAAGCCAGTGGGCTCGTTCTTATTTGCGGGGCCAACGGGTGTAGGTAAAACCGAGGTTACTAAACAGCTTGCTAAATGTATGGGCGTTGAGTTTATCCGCTTTGATATGTCAGAGTATGTTGAGCGCCATGCAGTAAGCCGTTTAATTGGTGCGCCTCCTGGGTATGTTGGTTTTGAACAAGGTGGTTTACTTACCGAAGCCGTTATTAAAAACCCGCATGCTGTTGTATTATTGGATGAAATTGAAAAAGCCCATCCAGATATTTACAACATACTACTGCAAGTAATGGATCACGGTACGTTAACCGATAACAATGGTCGAAAAGCTGACTTTAGAAACGTAGTGGTGGTTATGACAACCAATGCCGGCGTGCAAGAAACCACACGTAAATCGATTGGCTTTACCGAGCAAGATCATACGCACGATGCAATGAGTGAAATTAACAAGGTATTTTCACCTGAGTTTAGAAACCGCTTAGATAATATTATTTGGTTTAACCACCTTGAAAAAGACGTTATCTTGCAAGTGGTCGATAAATTTGTAGTTGAGCTGCAAGCACAATTAGATAAGAAGTCAGTTAACCTTGAGCTGACCTCTAAGGCCCGAGAGTGGTTAGCAGATAAAGGCTACGATAAAGCAATGGGTGCACGTCCAATGGCTCGTGTTATTCAAGATGAGCTTAAAAAGCCATTGGCTAACGAAATACTCTTTGGTGAACTGGTTGATGGCGGTACTGTTAAAGTATCAGTTAAAGATAAGAAAATTAACTTTGACTATGAAAGTAATTTAACACCCGCTTAAATAAGTGTATTCACTTATAATACCAATCCGCAAATTAAGCGAATGGGTATAAAAACTAGCCTGCGCGATACGCGTGGGCTTTTTTGTGCTTTTTTATAGGCAACAAAAAACCCAGCAAAAGCTGGGTTTTTTGTTTATTAAATGTAATTGCTAGTCAGTACCATCAATTACATTTAATAAACGCTTTAAGCTAGTTATTCACTAGCCAAAAACTAAATCTCGTTTACGCACTTAGCGAGCACGGAATACGATACGTCCTTTCGATAAATCGTAAGGAGTCATTTCTACCGTTACTTTATCGCCGGTTAAAATACGGATATAGTTTTTGCGCATTTTACCTGAAATATGAGCCACAACTACGTGACCATTTTCTAGCTCAACTCGGAACATTGTATTTGGTAAAGTATCAAGGACTGTCCCTTGCATTTCGATTACGTCTTCTTTCGCCATGTTTAGCGTAACACCTCTTTAATAGTTAAACGCTGCAGATTTTGCCCAAAATACGCCAATAAGTAAAGGCGCAGCGGGCATTTTTGCAAATTAAATAGCCAACCACTGGTCATTAACGTGTTTTTGCGCGGGTAAAAACTGAGTTTTGTATTTCATTTTGGTGCATTCATCGATTTGGTAGCCCAAATACACAAATTCTTTATTTTGCTGTTTGGCAAATTCGAGCTGCTGTAAAATCATCACAGTCCCTAAACTGTAGTGTTCAAAGTCGGGATCGAAAAATGTATAAATAGCCGAAACAGCGTTATCCATGCAATCTGTTACGGCCACTGCAACTAAAGTGTCTTGGTGCCAAAGCTCAATAAACGTTATTTCTAACCAGCTACAAAATAAAAAGCTTTGAAACTGTTCTAAATTAGGCGGAAACATAGTGCCATCGCTGTGGCGCATTGAAATGTATTTACTATAAAGTGGATAATATTCTTCGCGCTTAGCGTGTGTGTATCTTACTTCAAAGTTTGCTTTTACTTTATTTAGTTTTCTTTTTTGTGACTTTGAAGGGGTAAACTCTTGGGCTAACACGCGCACCGAGTTACAGGCGCTACACGAAGGGCAGTGCGGTCGATAAATTTGATTACCACTGCGCCTAAAACCGAGCGATAAAAGCATCTCAAATTTATGCGTGCTGTAACAGGTTGGGTCAAGTATTACCAATAATTGCTCTTGCCTGTCAGGTAAATAGCTACAAGCAAACTCTTGGCTAAGACCAACGCGTGCAGGAATGTGTTCACTCATAAATTGCTGTTAACTCCTGTGGTTGCCACATGGTTGAGTTGAGGGTGTAAGCATTTGCTCGTTTAAGTTTAGTCAAAAATTCTGAGCGAGGGATCACTTTTGCGCCTAAAGAGGTTAAATATGGGTTTTCTAGTTGGCAGTCAATAAAATGTGCGTTATGGCGTTTTAACCAATTAACTAACGCCCACATGGCCAGTTTTGAGCAATTAGTTTGATGATGAAACATCGACTCGCCACAAAAAACGCCATTTTGCATAATGCCATACAGCCCACCGGCAAGTTCGCCGTCTTGCCATACTTCAACACTATGCGCAATATTAGCGTCATGTGCAGCAATATAAGCGCTTAACATATCGTTTGTTATCCATGTGCCTTCGGTGTCTATACGTTGCTCACAGCACGCTTCTATCACCTCAGCAAAGGCATTGTTAACAGTTACTTTAACAGGGTGCTTTTTTAAATGTTTACGTAAGCTTTTACTTATATGAAAGTCATTTAGCTCTACAATGCCGCGTTCACTTGGCGACCACCACATAATGGGCTCACCTTCGCTAAACCACGGGAAAATACCCATTTTATAGGCACTACTTAATCGTTTTACAGATAAATCGCCGCCTATGGCAAGCAGTCCATCGGGGGAGGTAAGTGCATATTCGGGATTTGGAAATGCTATATCGGTTTCACTTAGTTGGTATAGCTGGTTTCTCATAGAGGGCTTAACTTATTAATTATCATAAAAGTGTAACTATATTTTAGGCATAAAAAAAGGCTGAACTAACAGCCTTTATTAATTTTGTAGCGTTTATAGGTTATCTAAGAAACGCTCTGCATCTAGGGCTGCCATACAGCCTGTACCTGCAGATGTAATTGCTTGACGGTAAATGTGATCAGACACATCACCTGCGGCAAATACGCCAGGTACGCTTGTTTGTGTAGCGTTACCGTTAAGACCAGACTCAACCACTAAATAGCCGTCTTTCATTTCTAGTTGGCCTTCAAACATGTCAGTGTTTGGCTTATGGCCGATAGCAATAAACACACCCGCTAAATCAAGCTCTTCGGTAGCATCAGATTGTGTATCTTTAATGCGTACACCAGTTACGCCCATGTCATCGCCAAGTACTTCGTCTAGCGTACGGTTGTAGTGCATGACTACGTTACCATTTTGCGCTTTTTCGTTAAGGCGATCAGCAAGAATCTTTTCACTGCGGAAGCTATCACGACGGTGAATAACGTGTACTTCATCCGCAATATTAGATAAGTAAAGTGCTTCTTCTACAGCAGTGTTACCACCACCTACAACGGCAACTTTACGCCCTTTATAGAAAAAACCATCACATGTAGCACATGCAGATACACCACGACCTTGAAAATTAGTTTCAGACTCTAAGCCTAAGTATTTAGCCGATGCACCAGTGGCAATAATTAATGCATCACATGTGTAAGTACCTTGGTCGCCAGTAAGCGTGAAAGGGCGCTTAGACACATCTACTTTATTAATGTGGTCAAACACAATTTCCGTTTCAAAGCGCTCAGCGTGCTCTTTCATACGGTCCATTAATGCAGGGCCTGTTAAACCGTGCGCATCGCCTGGCCAGTTTTCAACTTCAGTCGTGGTCGTTAATTGGCCACCTTGTTGAATGCCGGTAATTAAAACGGGGTTTAAATTTGCACGTGCAGCGTATACTGCGGCAGTGTAACCCGCAGGGCCAGAGCCTAAAATTAGTAACTTAGAGTGTTTTGCTTCAGTCATGATCTTTTCCTAAACGTTTAATACTGAACTTAATGGCTTCGATTCTAAGAAAAACAAGGCACAAGTAAACAAATTATGTGAATATTTTTTTCTGACAAAATTAAAAGCTGTGCAATATTATGTACTGACTTTGTCTGGAACGATAAAAAAGCCCGCGTAAAGGCTAAAAAACAAACAGATGAGCAACAAAGCTTCGTTAATTCATGACCCGTTAGTATTTTTTTGATATGTTTTACCTAATTTTATTTGTCACTGATAGATTATGTGACCTTAGTGAATAGGCAACTATGTTATTTTGGCAGGAAAAACCCGCATTTGGGTTGACTTCAAAAGACGTTAACGTCTTAACCAACGCACAAGAGTACCGTACGCAATTGCTACGTTTAATTAGCAATGCAAAAAAAAGAATCTACATTACGGCACTTTATTTACAAGATGACGAAGCAGGGCGCGAAATACTTGAAGCGCTGCATCGAGTGTCGTTGGCAAACCCCAACCTTGAAATAAAAGTGTTGGTTGATTTTCATCGTGCTCAACGTGGTCTTATTGGTGCAAAAAAATCAGACGGTAACGCAAGTTTATATTGTGACTATTTAGAAAAATTTAAATCAAACGTACAAGTTTACGGTGTACCGGTTAAAGCCAAAGAGTTGTTTGGTGTGTTACACCTTAAAGGCTTTGTTGTAGATGATACTTTATTATACAGCGGCGCTAGCTTAAATAACGTGTACTTACAATACAACGAACGCTACAGGCTCGACCGTTACTTTTTAGTTGACCAAGCAGCACTGTGCGACTCTGTGGTTGATTTTATTGAGTCTAAGCTAATAGGCTCGCAAGCCGTGCCACGTATTGATACACGCCCGCTTAAGCGCTTAATAGACTTTAAATTTGAACAAAAGCAATTAATGCGCGAGCTCAAGTCGGCCAGTTATGCAAACCCAACTACGCCCAATACCGACCCACTCGGTGTGCGTTTGTTTTTAGGTTTAGGGCGTCGTAATAATAGCCTTAACCGATTAATTAAAAACTTGTTTGATACCACAGAGCAAGAGCTTGTACTTTACACACCGTATTTCAATTTTCCGGCCCCGCTTATGCGCTCACTACGTCGATTATTAAAACAAGGTAAGCAAGTAACCATTGTAGTAGGTGATAAAACCGCAAACGATTTTTATCTGCCGCCAAGTGAGCCGTTTAGTAAAATTGGTGCACTCCCGTATTTATACGAAACTATTTTGCATAAATTTGTAAAATCGCAAAAGCGCCATATAGATAACGGCAATTTAAACGTGTATTTATGGAAGCACGAGAGTAACTCGTTTCACTTAAAAGGTATTTGCGCCGACCGACAACGCCACTTATTAAGCGGTCATAACCTTAATCCACGAGCGTGGGGCCTTGATATCGAAAACGGTATTTTAATTGAAGACCCACAGCAAAGTATTATGCAAGCCATAGATAACGAAAAGCAGGAAATTTTAAAACACTGCCGCCGTTTAACTGGGCCAAATGATTTAGAAACAGTAGAAAATTACCCGCAACCGGTTAAAAAGCTACTTGGTCAGGCTAAACGCGTAAAAGTTGATTTTATAATTAAGCGTTTTATATAAATTAATTTATATAGTCAAAATTTAGATACAAAAAAAGCAGCTAATTAGCTGCTTTTTTATTGCTTGTAGTTAGGTAACTATTTTGTTTAATAACACCTAACGACTAAACGCAAAATTACGCGTTTTCTACTGCAGTGCGAGGGTCAACATATTCCATGTTGAACGCTTCAGCTACTTCTTTGTAAGTTACTTGGCCTTTAATTACGTTTAAGCCTTTTAAGAAGTGCGCGTCATCTAGTAGTGCCTTTTTGTAACCTTTGTTTGCCAGGTTAATAATAAACGGCAATGTTGCATTGTTAAGTGCAAAGGTAGAAGTACGCGGTACTGCACCTGGCATGTTAGCAACACAGTAGTGAACAACTTCATCAACAATGTATGTAGGATCAGCGTGTGTTGTTGCTTTAGAAGTTGCAATACAACCACCTTGGTCAATAGCAACATCAACAATTGCAGAGCCTGGCTTCATTGCTTTAATGTGATCGGCTGTTACTAGTTTAGGCGCTGCAGCACCTGGAATTAGTACGCCACCAATTACTAAGTCAGCTTCTAGTACGTGTTTTTCAAGTGCGTCAGCCGTTGAGTAAATCGCTTTAACTTTGTTACCAAATTGCGCGTCTAGTGCACGAAGTACATCGATGTTGCGGTCAAGTACTACAACGTCTGCGCCCATGCCAACAGCCATTTGCGCTGCGCTACGACCCACCATGCCGCCGCCAATAACAACCACTTTAGCTGCTTCAACGCCTGGTACGCCACCAAGTAACATGCCACGGCCGTGGTTAGATTTTTCAAGCGCTTGTGCACCGGCCTGAATAGACATACGACCTGCTACTTCACTCATTGGTGCAAGAAGCGGTAAGCCGCCACGTGCATCAGTAACTGTTTCGTAAGCAATACAAATCGCTTTGCTTTTAACAAGGTCTTCAGTTTGTGGAAGATCAGGTGCAAGGTGAAGGTAAGTAAATAAAATTTGGTCTTCGCGTAGCATTGCACGCTCAACAGCTTGTGGCTCTTTTACTTTTACGATCATGTCTGCTTTTGCAAAAACATCAGCTGCAGTGGCTAAAATTTCAGCGCCAGCTTGTGTGTAATCTTCGTTAGTAAAACCAATGCCCATACCTGCATCTGTTTCAACAATCACTTGGTGGCCGTGATTTACTAATTCACGAACACTCGCAGGAACCATACCTACACGGTATTCATGGTTTTTAATTTCTTTAGGTACACCAATAATCATAAAATTTGCCTTATTAAGAACGGATTAACATTTTTCACTATTATATTCATCATAAGGCAGTGTGTCTCACCTTTTTTAAAAGGCCAGGCAGTGTTATTATCTAAATAATAAAAATAAACAGAATATTAAACTAGTTGGGTGTATGCATCAGTTATTAGATAGAATTGACCGTAAAATTTTAATGGAATTACAGCACGATGGACGCCTTTCTAATGTAGAACTGGCCCGACGAGTTGGCCTGAGCGCCACGCCCTGTCTAGAGCGCGTAAAAAAGTTAGAACGTGAAGGTTATATACTTGGCTACAAAGCGGTGGTTGATCCAGCAAAGCTTGGCCAAGGCTTATCTGTGTATGTTGAGGTAACCATTACCAAAACATCGCCCGACGTATTTGATGAGTTTAGTGCGGCGGTTAAACAGCACGAAGAGATAATAGAGTGTCACTTGGTATCGGGCAATTTTGATTTTTTATTAAAAACACGCGTAAACGATATGTCAGAATACCGCGGTGTACTAGGCGACATTCTTTTAAAGCTGCCAAACGTGAGTGAGAGCCGCACTTATGTAGTAATGGAAGAAGTAAAAGGTGAAGACGGCGTAATAATTCGCCCTTACATTGCTTAAATTTAACCGCAAAAGATAAACACACTCTAATTTATAAAAACTTGTTCATAATCAGGCCATACACATTAAGATAAAGTGCATCAAATTGCATTTCCTGCTAAGGTATTTGATTGCAAGCAAGTGCCAATAGAACAATAAAGAGGGATAGGAAGTTATGCGCCTAAACGGTGTGCAAAGACTATTAGAAACAGGGCTGATCATCAGTACCTTTGCGGCAATATTCATTTTATGTGCTTTAATCAGCTTTGATCCCGCTGACCCTGCGTGGTCGCAAACGGGTGAATTTAGAAACGTAAAAAATATTACAGGCACTGCCGGTGCTTGGGTAGCCGATATATTATTACTCTCATTTGGTTGGCTTGCTTATTTAGTGCCGGCCGCTATTCAGCTGTTTGGCTATTTATTATTTAAACAACCTCATCGTATTTTACAGCTCGACTACACCACACTTGCTTTGCGTGTTATTGGCTTTGCTTTATTTATTACCTCAGCAACGGCAATCAGCAGCATTAACTTTGATGATATTTATAACTTTTCATCCGGTGGGGTAGTGGGCGATGTGATTGCATCGGCCATGATGCCAGCATTTAACTTTACCGGTACCTCTATACTATTATTGTGCTTCTTTTTTGCTGGGCTTACTTTATTAACCGGTGTGTCGTGGGTTGAATTTGTAGACTACCTCGGCGATTTAGTGGTTAGAGGCTA
>NZ_AUTO01000104.1:0-4226 GCF_000498055.1 Pseudoalteromonas sp. TB51 | reverse complement strand
CCACGGTTACTTAATGCAAACGATGTAAGTTCGCGTACTTTTAAACGTGGGCCACGGCTTTCTTTTAATAAGGCAATTGCTTGTGTACAAATGGCTTCAGCTTCTGTGTAGTTTTTAGATTCTACATTAAGTGCACAGCTATTAAATGGCTGTTCAAACTCTGGTGCGGCTGTTACAGAATCTTCAATAACCATTAATTTGTAGTCACTTTGATCAGCCATTGCAGCAGCTGAGCAAGTTAATAATGAGCCAAGAGCGATGGTTTTTAAAAGTGTACGTTTCATGATTATCTTCCTGTTTGGTTAGTCGTGCTTGTTGCCGACAACTTAACTTTAGATAAATCCTCTTCCCCCGACAAACGATAAAAACAAACCTAATAAGTGAGAAAATCTAACTTATAGACTTTAGTCTAATACCTGTTTTAAATAGCGTTTCTTTCACTTTCAAAAAATACAGCAAAAACAAGCGAGTTAACTACGTTGGCAGTTTATTAGTAAAGGCCCACCAATAAGTAAAACTGAGTTAGTTAGCAGTCAACTTTTTATGTGGGTTTAAAAAAAACATCTTTTTCCACCCTTGGCTTTGTGTTGTAAAAAGCCACGGCATAGGCATAAGCGATAATATAGAATAATGCACATGGGGTTGCTTTCCTGCAGCATTACCGGTATCACCCAGTAAGCCAATTTGACTGTTTAAGCTAACTACATCCCCTGCACTTACATTGTAGTCATTTAAATGTGCAAAATAATGCACTCGCCATTTTGCACCAAGTACCGCAACCACTTTGCCACCTCGGTTTAGTTCACCTGAAAAAATAACAATACCGCTTGTTGCAGCAACCACAGGCGTGTTTTTAGCGCCAAAAATATCAATTCCTTTATGCACACCCGAACGCCCCCACGGCTCATACCAAAACGTATTGTGGTTCCAATCCTTACCTGTAGCGCCTTGCACAGGAATTACTAGCTTCTCAGGAATGAGTAAACCCACTATTAATAAAATTATAACTGCGCCCAAAGTCCACTTTAGTAGTTTCAATGCATTACCTTTGCTGTAAGTCGTCATTAAATTATTAATTACAATACCTGAACGCCTAGTGAGTATTATTAGAATGAAACACTTTTTTAACGTGAACTAAACTCATTAATTTTAATACAGGTTTTATTATTAATTGCGCACTACCAGCTATAAAAAGCCAGGTACCGCTTTCAACTAATGACTCATTTAAAAAGAAAAAGCTACCAATTAAAAACCACACCGCAATTAAAAAATCGTTAACTGCGCCTAATGCTTCATAACGGCGTTGGATAGTAATATGCTCTTGTCCTAAGTCTAAATTAAGCTGATTTTTGCTTGAGCCCATCAATACTACTCACTCTTTTTACTGTGTAATTAAAAAACTAGTTTTCACTAGCATCTAATACCAATTCGCTTAATTAAGTATTATTGCGAATTGGTATAGGCTTATCTGCAAAATACAATAGCAAAAAACACACAATAAAAAACGCTGGCTGATATATCAGCCAGCGTTTTTATTGGTGTAGAGTCTTTATAGCTAAAAACTCACTATTGCTTGTATATTTAATTGTTTATTTTTGGTCTTTTTCTAAACGTTTTTTAAGACTTAAAGCCGCATCTGCCGCTAATAACATTTCCAAAAATAAAGCTTTCTACAACGGGCTTTCTCGCTTTTAAATTTACATGTGAGTTTTATAAAAAAATTTTATTACACGCACAAAAAAGCCCCTACCTAATATAAATCGGTAGGGGCTTTTTTGTGACTCTCGCTAATTAAATTGCTTTATAAGGCAAGCTCTTCTTTAGCGCGAGTTAAGTTATGAGACACTAATGTGTTTTCAGAGATTTGTACTGCTTCGTATAAATCAGCTAATGCTGCTGTATCGTTATGCGCTTTTAAACGTGCAACGCCACGGTTGCTTAAAGCGTACGATGTAAGCTGGCGTACTTTAAATTTAGGGCCTTGAGCATCTTTTAAAAGTGCAATGGCTTTAGTACAAATTTCTTCAGCTTGAGCGTAATTTTTAGATTTAACGTTAAGTGCACAGCTATTGAATGACTCTTCAAGTGGCAATGGTGCAGTAGCGGTTTTGATAACCATTAGTTTGTAGTCACTTGAATCAGCCATTACAGCTGCTGAGCAAGTTAGTAATGAGCCAAGAGCGATGGTTTTTAAAAGTGTACGTTTCATGGTTTGTCTTTCCTAATTAAGTTAGTCGCGCTTGTTGCCGACAACTGAACTTTAGAGTAATAGCTCAGCGCCGACAAACGAGAAAAACAAACTCAATAAGTGAAGAAAATTAACCTATAGACTTTAGTCTAACATACGTACAAATTTAAATGTTTAACAGCGTGTAAACCAGCGTAATTACTGCTTGTTTTGAAAAAGGTTTTAAAACGAGTGTTATGGAGTAGCTACGCAAACAAGCCAGTGTTCTGTACAAAAATCAGTCTTTAAAATTTATTTTGTTTTTATGCTTTTGGCGACTTTTCCTACGCTCAAGCCCTGCACTAAAATTGAAAAAACCACCACCGCATAAGTTAAAGCCAATAATATATTACGCTGCGATCCATCAGGTAGCTGCAACACCAGGGCCACCGAAATACCGCCACGTAACCCTCCCCAGGTTAACACTTTCCATGCACCGCTGGGCAGCTCGAGCTGTTTATTAAAAATAGTTGTTGTTAGGCCAACCACAATAAGACGTGCGCATAGCGCAATTAAAATGGTTAAAACGCCCGCCACCAGCAAATTAGCTGAGTACACAATCATTACCACTTCAAGGCCAATTAGCACAAATAAAATGGCATTTAAAATTTCATCAATTAGCTCCCAAAACAAATCAACATAGTGGCGTGTTTTATCACTCATGGCTAAATTACGGCCATGATTACCCACCATTAATCCCACCATAACCATCGCAAGTGGCCCCGATAAGTGCCAGTGACTCGCCAATGCATAACCGCCTATAACACCCGCTAGCGTAAGTAATACTTCTTCTTGGTAGCTATCTATTGCTTTTAATAAATAATTTAAAGCACCGCCTAATATTAAACCAAATATTATACCACCCCCCGCTTCAACAGCGAGTGTATGAGCCACTGAGTATGTAGTTGGCATATCACCACTGGTTAAAATTCCTAATAAAAGCGCAAATACCACCACGCCTATACCATCATTAAATAGCGACTCCCCCGCTATTACGGTTTCAATACTTTTAGGCGCGCCAGCAGAGCGTAAAATACCCATTACCGCTATCGGATCGGTTGGCGAAATCAACGCACCAAATAATAAACACCATATAAACGATAAATTAAATCCCAATAAAGGCACTACTACATATAACGCTGTAGCAATAATCACTGTTGAAACTAGCGTACCCACACACGCTAAAATACCTATGGGTAATTTATAACGTCTTAAGTCACTTACATTAACGTGCAGCGCCCCAGCAAAAAGCAGCATTGAGAGCATGCCGTCGAGCAAAACATGAGTAAAATTGAGTTGATCAAGTAGGCTTACTTCGTAATCAATAAGTTCATCAAACCCTAAAAAGCCCAAAAATATGGCCGCAATAGACACTAAAAGCGAAATAACCATCACCCCAATGGTGGTTGGCAGGCCTATAAACCGATGATTTATATAAGCAAGTAATGCGGTTATAGATAAAAAAATCGCGCTAATTTCAAATATACTCAACGTACTGGTGACATCCATAATCTAGCTCTCTTAAATTTAAAGCCTAACAGGTAGTTTCCACTTTTATGATTTGCACTTTTTAACCGTGCAACGCAAAAAGCCCATGTTAAGAATAAACCTAACATGGGCTTTTTATACACTGGCTTAATTAAAGCATGTTTAGTGCTTTTTTATAGCGCAAGCTCTTCTTTAGCAAGTGTTAAATTATGCGATACCATTGTACTGTTAGACATTTGCACTGCCTCGTACAAATCAGCAATGGCTGCGGTGTCATTATTTGATTTTAAGCGCGCAACACCTCGGTTACTTAACGCGAATGACGTAAGTTGGCGTACTTTAAATTTAGGGCCGTCTGCATCTTTTAAAAGTGCAATTGCTTTTGTACAAATTGCTTCAGCCTCTGCATAGTTTTTTGACTTAACATTCAGTGCGCAACTATTAAATGACTGCTCAATTGGCTGCGGTGCAGTCGCTCGTTCGATAACCATTAATTTGTAGTCACTTGTAT
>NZ_AUTO01000103.1:6495-12826 GCF_000498055.1 Pseudoalteromonas sp. TB51 | reverse complement strand
AACAGGGTTGAGCGGTAATCATCGTCTAGCCCTGCCATTTTCTTTTTCCTCGCCATACTAGCTGACTTAGATGTATCTTGTTTAAAAAGCGCCATGGCTATCTTTCGCATTACATTAAACATTAATGGCCCTTGAAGTTTGCGTATTCTCGATTCATCTTCTCTGAAGTTCATATCAAGCATCCAATGCATGCTTTCAACCTGCCAGTGACTGCGTACCGCATTGAGTGCTTGCGCTGCATTTAAGTCTAATGAACTTATATACCAGCGTGTTTCAGTGGTATCCGACCCTGCCGACTTATCATGAACTTCAGCCCTGACCTTAATAATACTCGTTAAGCCAGGCCAACGATAATCCTTGCCTAACCAGCTTTTATCTATAAGTAACTGCTGGCATGTACGTGTTTCAACACGCCCATGTCCTGAGCTTATTTCGGTATATTCATCACAATTATGCTGAGTTAACCTTTCACGCTCGCACTTGTGCCACCACGCTTCTAGTTCCTTTTGCATGCCTGAATGATTACCTTTAAGTGCAAGAATATAATCTGCTTTTTGTTGGATGATTTGTTTTGCTATTTCTTGTTGGCATCCCATCGCATCTAACGTAATGATACTGTTTTCAATATCGAGCAGGGTGAGTAATTCTGGTATTGCGGTGATTTCATTTGTTTTATTATCAACAGCCGTCTGCCCAAGCACTAACTGGTGTTGGCAACTCCATGCACTGACCGTGTGTAAGGCACTTTTTCTGTCTTTTGTGGTAAATGAACGTCGTGCGGTTTTGCCATCGATAGCGATGATATCTGCACCTGTGGTTTCAATCAGTGATGATATCCAAGATTGAAATGCCCTTTCTATTTCATTTGCTTTTAACCGACACATGACGCGAGCAATCGTGTCATGTTTTGGAATTCCTGCGTTGAACGTACCGTATTTTTTTAACCAATCAAGCTTTAGGTGCCCAAAGTCTTCAATATCTTCCCATCCTTCTGCACCAGAGAGTACAGCGCTAATAGCAAGGAGAAGAATATCGATAAGTTCATGCTTTTTACAACGTTCAATGCGAGGATCTGTAATTGAATTAAAATGTTTCAGAAAAGTAGTGCTCATATTTATGCGACCAAGTAATTATTATGCCTTGATCTGATCACTACTTGCTCTATAAGTTCAATTTATAATGATCTTGCCGTGACCTAGAGCTGTGGTACACCTCGTTTTTGGTTGAACGAAATAGGTTTTTATCACCTAAATTACTGGTATTAAAGCCCTCACCGTTAAAATGGCTCAGTATTTTAAATTCATCAAGGGAGCTAAATACCACTTTTTGCTGCGCATCTAGCACCACTAAATCGCCCGTGTACTCAAATAAGTTAGGTATAAAGCGCTCTAAGCGGTCTAACTTTAACGAGCCCTCTACCACACCATAAAACGTATTGTTACGGTATATAGGTGCCGACAGCGCCACAATGGCCTCGTTACCTAGGCCGCGACCTTGAAACACACCACTGGTATAGCCCAGAGGGAACTGCTGAGCTTGAGTAAAGTATGCTCGGTCTTTAACACTACGCTGAGCAAGGCTAAGCCCCTCTATTAAATCGCTGGGCGAGCTAAGCTCTACAAAGCCATCTGGGTTTGCATACAAGCTGGTTGTAAAGCCTGGAAATAACGACATTAATCGTTTGAGCTGCACATCGCTTGCAGTGCCCGCACTTATTGCGTCGCTACTCATAACAATGGCGTTTTTATGAAATGCTAAATAATCATTTAATTGCGTGCTAATAGACTCGGCTTTTTCTTTTAGTTGAGCGTTTACTTCATACTCTAAGCGCGCATGATGATCGTTTACTAAAATTACACTGGTTAGCAATACCACTAAAATAATAATGACACTAACCACATAGCTTAAAATTTTTGCCAGGGGCCGACCCTGATACGCACGGCTAGCGTAAGGTACAAATACACTAACTAAATCAACCACCGCCAAACTTATTAGCGCGTTAATTAAGTACTTTGATATCGCTACTATTAGCGTTAACCAGGCCAAGCCAATAACAAATTGGCCTATAACCCATACAAAGGGTAAACCAATACATAGCCAAAATACGCTACCCAGAGGAAGAATAGGTTTAGAGCGGCGTAAGCAAAAAGCATAAAGCCAACAAAGCTCGAGTAAATACACAATACTCGGCCAACAATGGCCCCACCTATAAAGTAAAAAACCAGAAACAATAGCAAGGCTTAGGCACGCGTAACGCAGCCCAGTAAATACTAAACTGCATAAAACAAACAATTGCCCAAACAAAAATTCGGAGCTGTCGAAAAAATACAATGGCGAGAGATTTACTAACCCGCCTAATAACCCTAATAAAACAGCGAGTGTCCACTTACTTCTTTGCGGCATTAATCAACCTTGGGGCACTTTGTTAACACTTTACATGTTAAAATTAATGTAATTTTTACATTATTACGTACAAGGCAAGGGTTGTCTAGCAGCAATAAAACAGGAACAGATACACATTACCCCCTGTCAAAAAGCGTGTTATGTGTTTTTACACTTACTCTTTTTATGACTGCCACTTAAATTTAACTTAATATCCTTAAGCATAGGCTTAGCATTTGCGATTGCTAAATAGGCATTAGCTAACGCTTCTGGAGCTGCGCAATAATCTACAATAAGTATTACTGTTGAAACATTGAGTGACTGTAATTTATTGCCAAGCTCAGTAGATGTGAGTTTTGCTTTGGAGTTGCTAAATAAGTAATTTGATTTTTTTACATAAATAGTGAATGTTTCATCTGCTAGTGCAGTAAACGACAATAATAAAAACAGTGTGAATGTAAAAATGAGGTAGAGCGGTAATAGTGGAAAATCGATACTCGTAATATTAAATATTTAACGGTGTCACTAAGGAATAATTTAAAAGGAATGTATTTTCACCCAAATGTTGTTAGAAGCATAAACTGGCATAAGAACATACCTTTTTACTGGGCTACAGCGTAGCAATTGAAGTGTAAGTTGGCATAATATTGAAGCTTATAATGGCATAAAGTTACCAAATACAGGCTTTATGAAGCCAACCACATAAAAATACTGCCAAGTTTAATTGGCTGCTATGTGCCATGAGCGGACGGTGATGACGCCGCACTAAGCGGACGGTGATGACGCCGCACTAAGCGGACTAAAACAGTGGGTTATAATGTGTAGTGAAGCGAAACCTAATCCACTGTTTTAGTTCCGCTTAAGTGCCTTGTATGCACTAGTACGGAGGATAAAATGACCAAGGGCTTTTATGATCATGACTTTCTTCTCGCCTACATTGCTCAATCACTTTATTTCTTAATTCTTCGTAATTATCTTTTAAACTGTATATGCAAAGAAGCAGAGATAAATTAAGTAAAGTTCCACCAATAGTTTGGAAGTTTGTACTTCCGTGTAAAGATTGATTTCTCCATGAATATATAAGGTCAAATGGGTCTTGAGAATCATCTAAGCTTGAAATATGAACTCTGAATTCTTGCAAAAGTACCTTGAGTTCAGAATCTGCGATTTCATCATACACAAGATTTAAAACATCTCTGATGCTGGAGCATTGCGCACCAATTTTATAAGGTCTCGGTTTTCCAGCACGATTTTTTACTTGAAAAGTAGACTTAACCGTCCCATCCATATTTAAGTATGTTGAACTTACTCGTTTTAGAGTCGATTCAAGTAATGGGAAACCGATATAAGCCAATATTAGAGATGAGTCATATAGGAAGTATCTAGCATGATGCGGAATTTTTTGTTCAGATTCGTATTGTAACTGCTGCTCTTCTGATGATCTGGCTGGCTTCTTACAATTTACAAGTGAAGCTCTGATTGAAGCCTGAAACAATGACTTCATTTCATGTTCTTCATTACTAAAGTATTCAGAGCGACTACCTACGAGAACTTCAGCACACCATGACCATAACCCAAAGTGATCATCTACAACGATTGTATTTAATCCTGGGAGTAGTAACACTTTAGATAAACCAAGAATTGAAGCCAATAAAGCCTGATGATCCAACTCGTGGAACCTGACTCCATTTGCAAAAAGTCTATATTTTTCAGAATTAGCACCGATTGCCATACCACCATCAGGTGTTTTAACAGATGAACACCACTGCTCACATAAACTTTTTATTTCCTCTGGGGTGGTTGCCATATAGTTTCCTTCATGCTGAATTAATGATCCAATAGAGTGCTAACAACTTTATCAGAGGACACTTTCCCTTTTTTAGCGCGAAAACGTCCTTATTTAATGAACTTATATTAATAGCAAATAGCGTAAATTATTGCCAACAATAAATATTACTCTTCCTACTGCCAATATAAACATGTAAAAAAGAGGAAAGTTTCCTCTATTCTTACTAAATTAATGACTACTCACCTCAATGACCGCTCATCGCTCATACCCGAATTCTTTTGTAGCGAGCTAAGCTTAAAACTCCATAAACACCGGAGTACAACTAATGCACCAGTTAACTATATATCAGCCTAAAGAGCCTTGGAATAAAAATAAGCTTGTAGGACAAAAGTTACCTCTAAAATTACAGCAAATAAAAAAAGACTGGTATGCCTGTTCAATTTGAAATTACTGGAAATACAAGGAAATCAATTGTGGCGCTCATAGAGCAATTTACTCTCAATTCTTATGATTACTTGTTTAAGTCACGAATTCATTCCTCTGAACACCTTTCAACCCGTCAATATGGACGTATAGTTGACTCTTGGGTCACCTCAATTGGGTTAGATAAGACTCAATATGGCACTCATTCAATGAGACGTACCAAACCATCACTAATTTACAAAAAAACTAAAAATTTAAGAGCCTGTCAGCTTCTACTTGGCCATAGAAAACTAGAGAGCACTGTCAGGTACTTGGGAATAGAAGTTGATGATGCGTTAGAAGTATCAGAACAGATCGATGCTTAAATTTGAACCTAAGCCAGACTCGAAGTTAGAGTCTGGCACGTGCCCAGACTGTGTGAAAACTAATTTTTAATAAATTGTCTTGGGTATGTTCTTAGTTTGAAACCATTTAAGATGGTTGCGATCGATTTTTTCTCAGTATCGCAATTTTCTCCGCGCGAGCGAAACTGCTATGGCAACGCTACTCTAATTGCTTTACTTAGGCCGTTAACTCCCATAATTGTTATCATTCTTCTGAAGTTGTAAGCTAGGACATGAAGACTTATTTCTGTCCCCACGCTTTTTAAACCTCGTGTTAGTAAGTGGGTAGCTCCCATCCAGAGTTTAATTGTGCCAAAGGGGTGCTCAACAGTTTGCTTGCGATGAAGCATCAATTCAGGTTCATTCTTTAGCTTTTGAAGCATTTCTTCTGTCAGAATCTCATGCACCCACCGCCTTATTCGCCTAGGGTCTTTTTTAGAGTTAGTGCACTGACTTCTTATTTTACAATCTCGACAAGCAATGTGATTGAAGTAAACATCAAGGTATTTACCTTGCTCAAATACCTGCATTCGATTTTGAAGTTCATTACCAGCGGGGCATAAGTAAATATCTTTATTTGCATCGTATTTGAAGAGTGAGCGGTTAAATATCCCTTTCTTTTCAGAGGACGATGTATCCGTCTTGGGCATGATTGGCTCTGCACCCAAATCGATAGTATCTTTTATATCGGGCTGACTGAAGTAACCTTTATCTGCTAATACCCTTATATCTTCCTTGCGCAATGCTTTTTGTGCGAGTTTTGTCATTGACGCAAGCTGGCCTCTATCTGGCACGTTGGTCACCTCATGCGCCACTATAAGGTGGTGCTTGGTATCAACCGCACTTTGCACGTTATAACTCACAACTCTTGTAAAACCTTGAGTTTTCATTAAACGTGAATCAGGATCAGTAGTGGATATTTGCTTGTCAGGATGAGCTTCAACTTGTTCTTTAATCTCGTGTAGTTTTTTTAACTGGCTGCGAAAGTCAGCTAGCCTATCTTTTGTGGCTTTAATTTTTGTGACGTTAGCTTGCTCTTTATCGGCTTCATCAAGTAATTCAAGGTAACGTTCAATATTCTTTTCGACTCGGTCGATGTGGAATTTAACTTTGCTTGGCGTAAAATTATTGCCTTTGTTGTTGCTAGCTTTAAACTTACTACCATCGATGGCAACAACTGGTTTCTCAAACATATTCAGACGACGGCAGACTTCAACAAACGTTTTGCACACATTTTTTATACCATCTCCGTTGTCTTTTCTAAAATCAGCAATCGTTTTAAAGTCGGGTGCCAACTTACCAAGTAGCCACATCAGTTCAATATTGCGTTGGCATTCGGTTTCTAATCGGCGGG
>NZ_AUTO01000103.1:0-6486 GCF_000498055.1 Pseudoalteromonas sp. TB51 | reverse complement strand
ACCATAAAGATACAGTTTTAATAATGTGGCTGGATGATACTTAGGGCGGCCTGTGGACTTTAAAGTTAACCCTTTAAACTCCAATTCAGCTAGATTTAGTTCCTCAATGAAAACATCAATCACTCTGACCGTATTATCTTCACTGACGTAGTCTTCCAACGATTCTGGAAATAACGTTGATTGGTCACGACTTTCACCGCTTATAAACTTTGACATACTGCCTCAACCCTCAACTGAATCAATAGTCTAATTATATAAATATCAGTATATTAAGTGAACTAAATGTATAGATTAATAGATCATAAGCAGAACATACTTAGACCAAAAGGTGATCAGAGTTTTCACACAGTCTGTGCCATAATCCGACCTTGAGACACATAGAGATTAAGACTGCAAAGATACGAAAGCGGAAGTTAGCTTTGGCCTGTTTAACGACAAATATTCCGACAAAGCAGTCATGACTATTAGTTTATTGTTAAATCTAATCTTTCTTTTCGTTCATCTACTCAATAACCCCACGCTAAACGTGACTTTAGCGTGGGGTTAGAGTTCACAGTAATTTTATCTGGATAGCTCTTTTATTTTTTTCTCTGAAAACCAGCGATATAAAACAGGTAAAACAAATAATGTTAACAGTGTTGCAGTTACCAAGCCGCCAACAATAACACTCGCTAATGGGCGCTGTATTTCTGCACCAACACCATTAGACATTAACATCGGTATCAAACCTAAAGCTGATGTTATAGCAGTCATAAGTACAGGTCTTAATCTTGAAGTAGCGCCTTCAAAAACGGCTTTAGATGCTTCTAGACCGTCTTTAATACGTTGGTTGATACTTTCTACCATAACGACCCCATTCAATACCGCTACACCAAATAAGGTAATAAAGCCAACGGAGCTTGGTACAGACAAGTATTGTCCAGATAAATATAAGGAGAAAACTCCGCCAATTACAGCAAGCGGCACGTTGACCAATATCAGCATAGCTTGACCAACAGAACCAAAGGCAAAGTAAAGTAGTAGTGCGATTAGAGCTAACGATAAAGGTACAACTATAGCTAACCTATTTTGAGCACGTTTTTGACTTTCGAACTGGCCGCCAATCGAAACAGAATAACCTGAAGGTAAGTCAACCTTTTCAGCAATTACCTTTCTGATATCGGCAACCACGCTTCCCATATCTCGATTTTGTACATTTGCTTGGATAACGACTCTTCGTTGTACATCATCGCGTCTAACTTGTGGTGGGCCTGACTCAAATGAGACTGAGGCTACGTCACCCAGTCGCACCCAAGCACCAGTAGGTGATTGAAGCCGAATATCAGCAATAGCTTCTTTGTTACTTCGGTACTCTTCCTCTATGCGAACGTAAATATCATAACGTTCATTACCATTGATTATTTGTCCGGCTTCAACACCACCAATACCATCACGCACAACCTCCATTATGTCACTCACAGACAATCCAAAGCGTGATAGTTCTTGCCTGTTAGGACTTATCACCAATTGCGCTTCACCAGCAATTTGCTCCAATGCAACATCCCTTGCACCTTCAATGTTTTTAATTGCTGTTTCTATTTCTTGACCTTTAGCCGCCAGTACCTCAAGTTCAGGCCCAAACAACTTTATCGCCAACTGAGCCTTAACACCAGATAGTAGCTCATCGACACGAGTCGCAATAGGTTGAGAAAAGTTGAGTAGCAACCCAGGGAATTCTTCTAAAGATCTCTCCATTTTTCCTTGAAGTTCATATCGATTAGATGCACTGGTCCACTCAGAAACAGGCTTCAACCCTATGTAAATTTCGATGTTATTCACAGGCTCTGGGTCTCCACCTATTTCTGCTCGACCAATTCGGCTTAATGCATAGGTTACTTCAGGGAAAGCCATTAGTTTTTCTTCTAGAATTGGTGCCACAGTGAGCGCGGTATCTAAACTGGAAGAAGGTGCAAGCGTTGCTCTTAAGTTTATCGTCCCTTCTTCTAACTCAGGTACAAATTCAGTACCAATTAATGGAACTAATGCAAAGGCAGAGAAAACTAATATAAGTGCGGCTGAAATGACTAATTTGGTGCGTTTTAGTGCGAATGTAAGCCCTTTTCTGTAGAGTTTGTCTAATGGCCTAAGAACAAAGCTTTCCCTCTCTTTTACACCTGACTTAAATAAATAAGTAGCTAAAGCGGGTACAACAAACAACGCAACCACAATAGCAGATATAACAGCTAAAATGATGCTTATTGCCATAGGTTGAAATAACTTTGCCTCAACACCTTCAAAGCTAAATAAAGGCGTAAATACGACTAAAATAATAGAAGCTGCAAAAAATACGGGACGAGCCACTTCTTTACCCGCATTTTGAAGACGTAACTTAATACCATGCTCATCTTGTTCTACATCATGTGGATCAGTATCAGCACTAGGCACTCTTTCTTTTACAGTTTTTAAATGGGTAGAGTCTGGTCTATTTAAATGCTTAAACATGTTTTCAACCATCACGACTGAACCATCAACTAGCATACCAATGGCTACGGCAATGCCACCCAATGACATAAGGTTTGCAGAAATGCCCCACCAAGCCATGATCATTAACGCGATACCAATTGAAATTGGAATAGATATTAGGACAAGGAAGGTTGCACGTATATTCATTAAAAATAGTGCTAATACAATACAGATGAAAATAAATGCTAGTAATAGTGCATCAACTACTGTATCAACGGCTTTTTCAATCAAATCAGCCTGATCATAAAATGGTTCAAAGCGAACACCTTTAGGCAATGCTTGATTAATCAATGGGATTCTTGCATTGATACCATCAATGGTGGCTTTAGTATTAGACCCCATGCGTTTTAAGACAATGCCAGAGACAACTTCACCTAAATTTTCGACTTTACCGTTTTCGGTTTTGCGCGTCATTGTGACAGCACCTTGACGAATTTCACTGCCCATTTCAACTTTAGCAATATCCGAAACCGTCACAACTGTCCCATCAACTGTTTTGACGGGAACTTGTTTGATATTACTAATACCAGCGTCACCACTTTCAAACCAACCTGCACCTCTAATAACAAGCTGCTCTTGCCCACGGTTCATATACCATCCGCCAACATTGGCATTGTTGTTATCTAGGGCACCAACAACGTCTTCTTGCGTTAGGTTATAAGAAAGAAGCTTAGATGGATCTACATTTACTTGGTACTGCCTAACAATACCTCCAAAGGAGAGTACATCAGTAACACCATCGACAGGCATAACGAGTAATTTTACTACCCAATCATTGAGACTCCTGAGTGCCATAGCATCATAGCCTGCATCTTTATCTGAAATAAGAAGGTACTGAAATACTTGGCCTAGCCCTGAGGTGTTTGGCCCCATTTCGGGTGTGCCGACACCTTCTGGTATCAGTTCTTTTGCGGCTTGAAGACGCTCAAATACAAGTTGTCTTGCAAAGTAAATGTCGGTGCCTTCTTTGAAAACAACCGTGACGCCAGACAAGCCTGTTTTAGAAATTGAGCGCACTTGTTCTACATCAGGTAAGGCATACATGACCGCTTCAATGGGGTACGTAATGAGTTGTTCAACTTCTTCAGCAGCTAGTCCTGGCGCTTCAGTATTTACAGCAACTTGAACATTAGTAACATCAGGAAAGGCATCTAAATTTAGTTTTGGTATAACCATAATTGCGCCGACAATTGTGGCAAACAGCGCAATCAAAATCAGGAGTCTATTATTAACAGACCAATCTATTATTTTATTAAACATAGTCTTGCTCCTTAGTGGTTATGCGGATCAAATCCGCCTTTAGCGATTTCAGAAGCAACAAAAAATGCGCCTTTGGTTACAATTCGCGTCCCACTATCAAGGCCAATGATTTCCCTAAAATCACCTAAGGCTCGGCCTAGTTCTACTTCTACAGCTTTAAATTCTCCAGGGTGGTCTTCGACAAATACGGTCCAATCACCATCTGCGCTGCGGATCAATGCTTCTTCTGGCACAGCCATCACTTTCTGCTTTGTGGCAAACTGAAAGTAAACTTTTACAAACATACCTGAATGAAGGTTATCATCAGCATTCTGTACCCCCAATCTAATAATTCTTGTACGAGTTACGGGATCAATTGTATGGGCTTCTTGGATAACTTTGGCATTGTAACTCTGGCCTTCTAATTTAAGTACCGCAGGAGAATCAATTGATAAATTTAGCTTTTTATTTGGAGAAACTTTTGCTTCAACCCATAGTTGTTTTTCATCAGCTAACAACATGACTGCATCCCCAGCATCAACACGTTGCCCTTGGATAAAGTCGTCTTGAAGCACGACACCTTCACGGTGCGCCGTTAATGCATATTGTCCAAATGCTTTAATGTCTTTGTTAGAAATACCATTTATTGCTTTTTCAGTTAACCCTAAAGCAATGAGCTTGCCATAGCTCGCATTGTATGTTGTTTCAGCTTGTAATAATCGACTTTCACTCACCGTCTTATTACCCAGCTTTTTTACACGTTGCCATTCGGTTGAAGCGATTAAATAGTCAGCTTGTGCTTGTGCCATTGCTTCACTAAATAATGTAACTAACTTCTGACCTATTTCTACATACTCGCCAAGCGCTGCATGGCGACTGATAATGACTGACTCTGTACGTGGTGATACCACATAACTTTTATAGCCATTAGCTTTTATTTCGCCAGGTGCATATACGGAGCTAAATTGATATTCAGGCTTAACACTTTCCACTTTAATGTTAGCAAGCGACATCTTCTTTGGATCAATAGTGATACCTTCTTCATGTTCTTCTTCTCCCTCTTTATTACCACCTTCATGGCCGTGCTCGTCATGGTCACCTTTATCTTCTTCATGTCCCTTTTCGTGTTCATGCTCATCTTGATGTTCTTTTTCTTCTTGTTTCGAAACGTTTGTGACAGAACCAGTTCCATCTGACGACTGTGCAAAAGCATCATGATTTGTACTAAACCCAACTAACAGGCTGCTAATTACTACGGCTAAAAATTTTTTACTAATTACTGTATTCATTTTTGTAACCTATATTTTTAATAAATTTAAGATTTCGTTTTTCGCTACTGAAAAAACAAAGCGCTCAAATCTCAAATTTGGATAACTGACCCATACTTAAAATGAAGGATATTTCTGCAAGCTTGAATTGATTTTCCAAACGTATTCCTGCATGAAGCCCTTCCGCACGTTGATTTAATGCAAGTAAGTAGTCAGAAGTATTAATGTCACCAGCTTCCCAGCGCTTATTTAATAAGTTTTCGCTGCTATCTAATCTGCCTTTTGTCAGTTTTTGCCATTGCTCATAATATTTTTTACTGACAATAAGCGATTCATAATTAGCTTTTGCTTCAAATGACTGCTTTCGATAAACCGACCGAAAGTTAGCCTCTGCTGCAATTGCTTCTGAATAAGCGGCTTTAACAGTATCTGAATAGTTATTTCTGATATTTAAAGGCATTGAGAAAGTCACGCCAATCAAGTCTTCATCTCCACTTTTCCCTGCGTTAACTCCAATGGTTGGATTGGCTTTAGATTCCATAGTGGTTAGTTGAGCTTTAGATTGTTTTATCTTCCATTGCGCTCTAGCGAGTTTAACTTTTGGATGTTCCTCAACCCACTGAGAGTTAAATGAATAGTTTGTTGCTCCAAAAGTAAATGAAAACAAATTGGTAGTATTAGGCGTCCAATCAGGCAATAACTCCTGAACATTTACCTCTGCATTTTTCAAAGCAATTTGCGACTCAGATATTCCACTGAAAACTTGGGACAAGTTTAAATAAACCAGTTCAGCGTCAAGTGGCTCTAGAAGTCCTGCTTTTCGCTTATCTTCAATAATTCCAACGAGCGTTTGTAATTGATTTTCTCTTACTGAAAGTAACTGAGCCACCTTTTTTGCTGCTTGCCAATTAACTATTGCAGTTAAAGCGTTAGCCTTTTTAGAATCGAGTAGAGATAACAATTGTTGCTGGTTTGCATAAACACCAATTTCACCAATGCTTTTATTTGCTGATTGCTTATCCCAAAAATCAATCGTTTGACTGATACCAATAGAATAATTATCAAAATCACCCTCTTTTTCATAGCTTGCTTCAAGCTCTGGGTTATATACGGCTTTAGTTAAGCTCTTGGCTCTATGATTACTTGCATTAAGTAACTCTTTAGCCGCAACAACTTCGGGATCTTTATTTATTTGACTATCTAGCCATGAAATACTTTTCTGTTTGGCATAAGTGGCAACTGAAAAACTCACAGCCATACATAAAGACAGGACTAAACCTGCATTTTTTAAATATATATACATAAAAATTCTTAATTTTAAAATTAATAAACACGAAACCTTTATCCATTATTAAAGGATAAATAGGTCATTAAAAATTAATCTAATTAAGAAATAGGCGGACGAAGTATCGCTTCAAGAAAGGTACTTGTTTGATCAATTTGATAAGGCGTTTTATTGATAATGTTTAGTTTGCCC
>NZ_AUTO01000102.1:0-6853 GCF_000498055.1 Pseudoalteromonas sp. TB51 | reverse complement strand
TTTCTGCCCCAAAACGTGTTTAGGCGAATGCCTCAAAAGAGCGATAACCGGTCATTGAGATAGGCTAAATTTAGGGCTAATTAATAGATAAAGTTGTGTCGTTTATTCATATAGTCAAGCAAACGAGCAACGCGTATATCCTACATTTAAATTTATTTAAAATCTTGAAATACCCTCGGTTATTTGTTGGAATGTGGATAGATGAGCTTGAAGTCAGCAAAAATATGCGTGATGAGCGCACTATTAAATTGTTAGGCGTTGCTGAACAAGGAGAGATATTCAATGGCTTTTGCCCTCGCACCAGATCAAGAAAATGCTTACCCATCACTCATTACGGCATTGTGCGCGCGCGATGCGTATACTAGAGGCCATTGTGACCGCGTCTGTGCGCTTGCGTTGGAAGTGGGGCGTGCGGCCGATTTGAGTGCCCCCTCATTAGATGACTTGCGTATTGCCAGTCAATTACACGACGTGGGTAAGATTGGAGTTCGTGATACTGTTCTCTCGAAGCCTGGAAAGCTCACACCTGATGAAAGGGAAGAGATAAAGGCTCACTCGGTTATCGGTGAGAGAATAATTAGTGAGACATTCCTGACAAACAGAGACGAGGTCGCGTCTATTGTCAGACATCATCATGAAGCATTTGATGGAAGCGGATACCCAGACGGACTGGCTGGTGCCGATATTCCCCTGAGTAGTCGAATACTTTCGATCATTGATGCGTATGATGCACTGACGACTAGCAGGCCATACCGCATGGCTAAATCGCACCTTGAAACTATGAATATCTTGAAGCATGAAGTGGACACGAAGTTTGATCCAAATATTTTTTTGTTGTTTACAAAAGTCATAAAGGCCAGTTCGGCACGTGCCTCGTAAACGCTCGTTCCTAGAATACGGTGAACGCTGCCTAAAAAGTCTCTGCAGATGACATTTGATCCGCCACCCACTTTTTTGCTAACGCAAAAGCAGGCGTTGTCTCAAATGCACCTGAGCTCAGGCGTTGCTAATGTCTGCAAATGGCACAGAGCCGACCTTCGGCTCTAACTCGTTTTTGTCCAAAAACGAGTTTACTCGACCGTCTGCTTCTCGCTCATAACGGCCCTTTAAAAACTTAATTTAGTTAGCCCGAGTCACCTACCACAACGCTTATTTACTTCTGTGTCGGTTCAACCTCTAATAATGTCGATTCAGATAAACATTAATGAAGCAGGTTAAAAAGCTCGCTAAATTTCTTATCAACAAAACGCCAAATACCTATTTTGATAAGGAATATAGTCATGAACATTATTACAAAAACAGTTATAGCACTGAGTTTAGCAAGCCACTTTAGTGCGCACGCCATTGACCTGCGGGTCGACAACATTCGCTTATACCAAAATAGCTCGCAAAGCTTTTCTGCGCCGAGTTCGCTGTATATTGATGATGGTAAAATAGTAAGTATTACTAAAGCGAGCGACCCACTTAAAAACGCAGATAAAACTATTGATGCTAACAACCAATATGCAATACCTGGTTTAATTGATTTACATGTACATTTGGGTTCATCGGGTAGTAACTTTACTGAGTTTCAGTATTTGCCGGTTAAATCGCACTTTAATTCTAATTTGTATTTAGGCGTAACTAATATTGTTGATTTGTTTTCGTTTGAGCAAACCCTAAACGAAGCCGCGCAATTAAAAGAAGCCCAACTAACCCCTAACCTTTTTTATGCGGGTACTTTGTTTACTAACCCTGGCGGACACGGCACGCAGTTTGGCGGCCACGCATACGAAATTGCAAAAGATGAAGACATAGCAGCACTATGGCAAAAACATATAAGCACTAAGCCACATGTAACTAAAGCGGTTATTGAAACCTTTGGCGGTGTGGGTAAATCATTAACTGATAGCCAATTAAGCGAGCTAGGTAAACGATCTGCAGCGGCTAATTTACCGTATTTTGTGCATGTTTCTACACTAGGTGATGCTAAACGCGCTATTAAGGCCGGTGCAACGGCTTTAGCGCACGGTATTAATAGCGAAGCGATTGACGATGAGTTTATTACGCTAATGAAACAGCATAATGTAACCTACATTCCTACCCTTGCGGTGTATCATAACCATAGCGATGAAAAGCATAACCATTCTATTAGCTCACAAAGCGAGTTACTAAAAACCATTCCCGAAAAGCTTCAAGGGTGTTTGTTTGACAACGTGCCTGCACCTTCAAAATGGAAAGAGCACGCGTGGGAGGAGCGTAAAACCGCTTATGCAAATATACAAAAGTTACATAAAGCTAATATTACTATTGGCACAGGCTCTGATGCCGGAAACCCTTACACGCTGCACGGTACTGGGTTACACAACGAACTAGATGCCCTTAAAAAAGCAGGCTTAACAAATGGCGAAATAATTAATGCAACCACAGTTAACGGCGCAAAAGCGATTAATAAAGCCAAGAGCATTGGCAAGCTGGCTAAAGGCTTTGAGGCAAGCTTTGTACTGCTTAAGCAAAACCCACTTGATGATTTAAACCACATTCATACTATCTCAGAGGTTTATAAAGCAGGAGTACAAGTAGACCGTCCAGCACTTATTGCTCAAAACAAAGCCACAAAGCCCCAAGGCCCCGCTTGTAATGAAGTAATAAAAAGCAGCCAAGCGCAACATGTTATTGATGATTTTACCGGTGATACACCATGGCAAGCCTTGAGCGACTCGGTAATGGGTGGTCAGTCTGTGGCAACACTTACCACGCATAAAAACAGTTTAACTATTGATACAACCATTACCAAACCAACCAGCTTTGGCGCGTGGGCAGGCGCTGAAATAAAATTTACATCGCCGGCTGATGCCTCTGCATTTAAAGGTATTCGACTAACGTATAAAGGTTCAAGCACGCCTTTTGCTTTGTCTGTTTATCATAGTGATGTAAAAGATTGGGATCACTTTAGTGTACTTTTAAAACCACGCGATGAATGGACAACGCTTGATATTCCTTTCACTACATTTAAACAATTTGGCTTTGGTAGCCCCGTTACGTGGTCGGCCACTCAATTAACTGGAGTAAACTTAATGTGGCGTAAAATGCCAGGCGCAAGCAATGAGCCATTAAAAAACACATTACAAATCAAAGAGCTAACTTATTTTTAAAAGAGTAGCAGTCAAAACACAAAATCTTTGGGTTTTGACTGTTTTTTGTTATGGTTTAATCAATTACAAAAAGAAGCACCTATTATGCTCAAACATCCTTTTTATAAATACAGCTTTTTTATTTTACTTGTTGTAGATATTGCTTATGCCCTTGGGCTCATAATTGCTAACTCTGCACCTTTTACTGCGGGTAGTGCACTTGCTGCTACCGTATGGTTTGTTACTTTTTACTGGGCTCCTGTTTGGAGTGCGGCAGCAGTTATTTTTTACCTGCGCAATAAACACATTAACAAAATAGCGTTTGAATGGTTAATAGCAGTTGTATTTATGGCACTTGGTAATGTGCTTACCGATATAGTACTCACACAGCTTTTTGATGGGCACAAATCGATGGGGGTGTTTGTTGTTTTTAACGGCTTACTTTGGGGCTCGTGTATTTACTTTACCAGTATTTTTATTGAAAACAAAAAACGCGCAACAGCAGAAAAACACGCGCTTAAACAAGCCCAACTTGCTACATTGCGCTACCAACTAAACCCACATTTTATGTTTAATAGCTTAAATACAATTTCGGCTTATATTCATACAAACCCCGATTTAGCCGATGAAGTACTGCATGAACTGGCTGACATTTTAAGGTACTCCCTCGACACGGCAGAGCAACAACAAATACCTTTACAGCAAGAGCTTACAATAATAGAAAAGTACCTAAATATTGAAAAAGCCCGCTTTGGCGATAAACTCAAAGTTAATTACCACATTCCCAATACGCTTAAAAACATATCGCTGCCCCCGCTACTTATTCAACCAATTATTGAAAACGCCATTAAACACAACGCCCAACAAACGTCGTTAATACTTAATATAACACTTAGTGAGCTACCTAACGGCGTTAAAATACAAATTAGCGATAACGGTAAGGGTTTTTCGAGCGAGGTAATAAAACACGGCCATGGCAGTGGTGTAGGAATGAAAAACATACTCAAGCGCGTTAAACAACTTGGTAAAAGTAAGGTACTACTGAGCAATAATAATGGTGCAGTGGTTACGTTGGAGCTAACACTATGAGCAGCAAAAACCAGCCAAATACAGTGACTAAAATGCGTGTATTATTTGCCGATGACGAGCTTCCCGCTCGCGAAAAATTAAGCCACCAATTGAGTTTAATGGAGCATGTTGAAGTAGTGGGTATGGCCACAAATGGCAAAGAGGCCATTTCATTAATTAATGAGCTAAAACCTGATGTGGTATTACTTGATATACAAATGCCTGAAATCAATGGCTTAGAGCTTATTGATTTACTTAACTACCAGCCCATTATTATTTATACAACCGCGTATGACCAATTTGCAATTGAAGCTTTTGAGCACGCCTCAACTGACTACTTACTCAAACCTTTTCCTATTGCTAGGCTAAAAAAAGCTCTCGCCAAAGCGCAGCAGCAACTAGAGCAACAACGTGCACATACGCTAGTCAATCACGAACCCAACGAGCAAACCTTTACATTAACCAAAAACACCATAAATAAGCTCATTAGTAAAAACGGTGAGCGGATATTTTTACTCTCCCCAAGTGACATTAAATTTATTAAATCGGAGCAAGGCAATAGTTTGGCGTGGAATGGCGATACATTTCATCATTTAAGCGATACGCTCGATCAGCTCGAACATGCTTTAGCAGAACATAGTTTTGTACGAATTCATCGAAGCTATTTGGTTAACGTTGACCACATTAAAGAAATACAGCGTTGGTTTAACGGCAAGCTAATGGTGATTGTAAATGATGATATTAAATCTGAACTAAGCACCAGCAGAGCCGGTGCCGATAAACTAAAGCAATTGCTACATATTTAACTTATCTAAAAACATGTTACTGATCATTACTGGTATACACACTTAAAATAGGAAACGTATGCTCAGCAAACAATACCGTTACCGACTGTGTTTGATTGCCTTTAAAGCCTAATTTAAATTCACTTGGTGTTAGCCTGCTGCCATCTGCAAACAGCGCTATTACGTGTTCTTGATTAAGCTCTCGCTTGCCAGAGGCTAAATTAGTAAGGGTAATAACCGCCCAGCGCTCCCCTTCTTCGTTACTCATAAGTACATAGTTTAAAATTGAAAAGTCAGACTTTTTAGGCGTTATATTATTATCGTTTGGAAACGACAAGTGCATACTATTTGGTATGGCTCGGTCAACGTTTAGTACATTATTTTGCGCTGCACACACTTTAGCGCAAAGTACCAATAAAAATAAAAAGCTAACTACAATTTTTGCCACAATTAAACGTCCTTTTAAATCTCGAATTTTGCATGCTTGATTAAAATTTATACTCGCAGCTTTTACCTATTATGTAAACACTCTATTAAAAGCTTAGCAAACTAACTAAGCGCTTATTCAGTGACGCCCCATTAGTATTAGTACTTTGCGGCACGTTAATAAACACATGGTTATTAAACAGGAGTAAATTACATGGCAACCACACCTAAAAATTCACATGAGGTTAGTAATGCGCAATCGGCTTTATTAAACCCAGAGCACAGCATTCAAGTACGAGGCGCGCGTGTTCATAACTTAAAAAATGTGGATGTAAACTTGCCCCGTAATTCACTTGTTGTTTTTACTGGTATATCGGGCTCGGGTAAATCATCGCTCGCCTTTGGAACATTATTTGCCGAATCACAGCATCGTTATCTTGATTCGGTATCCCCTTATGCGCGCAGATTAATAGACCAAGTAGATGAGCCCGATGTAGATTCGATTGAAGGGCTACCACCCGCGGTAGCATTACAACAACAGCGTGGCGCACCCTCGGTACGTTCATCGGTGGGTAGCGTAACCACTATTTCTAACGCGCTGCGAATGCTTTACTCACGCGCAGGCGAATACCCCAAAGGGCAAGGTATACTGTATGCCGATGCGTTTTCGCCTAACACGCCACAAGGCGCCTGCCCAGAGTGCCACGGTATTGGCCGCGTATTTAACGTAACCGAAAAGCTGTTAGTGCCCGACCCGACTAAATCAATTAAAGAGCGCGCCATTGCAGCATGGCCACCAGCATGGCAAGGTAAAAACCTAAGCCGTATACTTACCTCGTTAGGTTACGATATTAATAAACCGTGGAATACCCTGCCTAAAAAAGCCCGTGATTGGATTTTGTTTACCGACGACACGCCCACAGTACCCGTGTTTCCCGAGTACACGCTTGAGCAAACCCAAGCGGCTATTAAAAATGAAGAAAGCCCCAGCTACATGGGTACATTTATAAGTGCTAAACGCTTTGTTTTACAATCGTTTGCCAGTACCCAAAGCCCACGCACAAAAAAGCGCGTGTCGCAGTATATGCAAATATCACAATGCCCGCAGTGCGAAGGCAAAAAACTTAAAAAAGAGTCGTTATCGGTTAAAGTAGCAGGCCTTGATATAGGCGAAATTTCGCAGTTAACACTTGGCGAGCTGGCAGAAAAACTCAGCATTGCTGCCAATAACCCCGCTAAAAGTAACGCAGCAAACCCAGAAAAAGCCATTGTGGCAAAGCGCATCACAAGCGACATTATCAAACGCGTAGAAGCACTCACTAAGCTTGGTTTAGGGTATTTATCGCTTGAGCGTACTACGCCATCGTTATCAGCTGGGGAATTACAACGCTTGCGGCTTGCAACGCAAATTCGCTCAAAATTATTTGGTGTTGTGTATGTGCTAGATGAACCTTCGGCAGG
>NZ_AUTO01000101.1:0-9170 GCF_000498055.1 Pseudoalteromonas sp. TB51 | reverse complement strand
CCGCCATTGGTAACGTGCAAACCTTACCAAGCGACTTACTGGGTAAAAAAGCGGTAGGTACGTTGTCGGGCTTCTCTGGCATGGCCGCTAAATTAGGTGCTGTAGGCCTTACGTCATTGGTACCTATTTTAACAGCGGACGGTAATTATACACCGGCGTTTGTGATAGGCGCGTCTTTAGCGATTATTGCAATGGCAGCAGTATGGATTTTAATTCCAAAAATTGAACCATTGAAAAAGCCTAACTAATTTGTTGGCAATGGCTGTGTTTCTCACAGCCATTTACTACCTAAGGTAAGTGATAATAATGAAAAATATTTACTTTATTGGCGAGTGCATGATTGAGTTAAGAGCGACTGTTCCCTCTACATTGCATCAGTCATTTGCAGGTGACGTATACAATTCGGCTGTTTACTTAAAGCGTTGTTTCCCACAAATCAGCACCTCAGTTATTACCGCTTTAGGGGAGGATAACTTAAGTAAAAAAATGCGTGAGCGTTTTGCAAGTGAGCAATTAAATACAGACTATGTATTTGCTCATAACAGTAAAGTCCCAGGTATGTATTACATAGAAACGGACGAGCAAGGCGAGCGCAGTTTTATTTATTGGCGTGATGATTCAGCAGCCAAAAAGGTGGTTGAATTTATCAGCCCTGGGCTTGTTAAGCAGCTGTCATCGGGTGATATGTTTTTCTTTTCGGGTATTTCTTTAGCCGTAATAGAAGAGCAAGCAAGAGCGCAGTTTTGGGACATAGTGAAGCAACTTAAAGCCGCGGGTGTAAAAATAGTATTTGACCCAAATTACCGTGCGCGACTTTGGGATAACGTTGAGCAAACTAAAGCGCAATACCATAGTGCATTTAGCCTAGCCGATATTACGTTACCCGGCGTTGAAGACTTAGAAACGCTTTACAACGTGCAAAGTGTAGAAGCGGTAATTGATTATTTGGCTCCGTACAACATTAACGAAATTATAGTAAAAAACGGCCCCGATTCAGTCATTACAAAAGAGGCTAATACAGTGCAAAGCCACAGTATTACGCCGGTTAAAAACGTTGTTGATACAACCTCCGCAGGCGATGCCTTTAACGGCGTGTATTTAGGAGCGCGCTTAGATGGGCGCCCAATTAGCGAAGCGGTTAAGCTGGGCGCGCAGGCTGCCGGCGCTGTTATTCAGCAACCCGGTGCTATTGCACCAAAAGATGTTTTTCAACAAGCCATGGCTAAATCAGGTCTCTAACTGGCTAATTTACTCAATTTATAACACTAAGTAGCACGATTACTTAAAATAAGGGAAATAACGCATGACTCGCTTTTCTGAACTAATGGCAGGGCAAACTCTGCTACCTATAATTCAAGCAGACACGCCAGAGCAAGGTGTAAACATTGCTAAAGCAATGGCAGAGGCAGGCCTAACTTTGGTAGAAGTTGTTCTTAGAACAGATGCATCAATTGATGCGCTTAAAGCCATAAAAGAACAGGTTCCACAGCTAAAAGTGGGCGCAGGCACCGTTATTAACGAAACAATTTTAAAGCAAGCGCTAGAAGCAGGCTCAGATTTTATAGTTACTCCCGCTGTATCGCCTACACTATTAAGTGAGCTGGTTAAGTGTAACGTGCCAGTATTGCCAGGTGTATCAAATACCGGCGATATATTAATGGCGCTTGAGTATGGTTTTGAAGAGCAAAAACTCTTTCCTGCTTCACTGGCTGGTGGTGCGCCGTTTGTCTCTGCTGTCTCATCTGTATTTCGTGCAGTGAGCTTTTGCCCGACCGGCGGTGTAAGCGAAAAAAATAAAATGGATTACTTGTCGTTAAACAATGTATTTGCAGTAGGCGGTACCTGGGTTGCTAAAAAAGAATGGGTAACGCAGGGTAATTGGCAAGCCATTACAGACTCTTGTATCGAGGCTTTAAAATAGCAAGGAGCAAAAAATGAATTATTTAGCCCCAACCATTGCACCAGGCGTTGTTGTTGGCGATGAAGTAAGCGAAGTGTATAAACACGCACGAACGCATCAGTATGCATTGCCTGCTGTAAACGTGGTGAGCACATCGTCAATTAATGCCACCTTAGAGGCCGCAAAAAAAATGAAGTCGCCGGTCATTATTCAACTATCTAATGGGGGAGCGCAGTTTTTTTGTGGTAAAGGTTTAGCACTCGAGGGCCAGCAATCTGCCGTTGTTGGGGCAATAAGTGCTGCACAGTATGTGCATAACGTGGCGAAGCACTATGGCGTTGCTGTCATGCTGCACACAGATCACGCAGCAAAAAAACTACTGCCCTGGATTGATGGTTTATTAGATGAAGGCGAAAAGTATTTTGCACAAACAGGCAAGCCGCTTTTTTCATCGCACATGATTGACTTGTCAGAAGAGCCACTGGAAGAAAATATAGAAATTTGTGAGCGTTATTTAGCGCGTATGGCAAAAATAGGCATGACACTTGAAATAGAGCTCGGGTGTACCGGCGGAGAAGAAGACGGGGTTGATAACTCGCACCTCGACAGCTCTGCGCTTTACACTCAACCAGAAGATGTAGCCTACGCCTATGAGCGACTTAGTAAAATAAGCCCTAATTTTATCATTGCTGCTTCTTTTGGTAACGTCCACGGCGTATACAAGCCTGGCAATGTGGTATTAACACCTACCATATTACGCGACTCGCAAGCCTATGTAGCTGAAAAATTTAATTTAGAGCATAACGCTATTAATTTTGTATTTCACGGTGGGAGTGGCTCTGAGCACAGTAAAATTGCCGAGTCGCTAACTTACGGGGTGGTAAAAATGAACATTGATACCGACACCCAATGGGCGAGTTGGAACGGGGTATTAAACTACTACCAAGAAAAACAAGGCTACTTGCAAGGCCAAATTGGTAATCCTGATGGCGAAGATAAACCCAATAAAAAATACTATGATCCACGTGTGTGGTTACGTCAGTCGGAGCAGCATATGGTGGCTCGCCTGATCCAATGTTTTGACGACCTTAATTGTGTGAACAGGTATAGCGCATGAAAAGACTGAATAAAGTATTAAAGCAAGATGGGGTTGAAACCGACCTTATCATGTTAATTCGCACGCTATTAGCAACCACAAAAGAAATAGCGTTTAGAGTTAGCCAAGGTGAGCTTGCGGGTGTTTTAGGCTCTACCCTTAACGAAAACATCCAGGGCGAGGTGCAAAAAAAGTTAGATGTCATTGCCAATCAACTGTTAAAAGATACCTTAATTGATGATGATCTTGTAAAAACAGTGGCATCTGAAGAAGAAGATAATGCAGTAGGCGCCCACCCTGATGGTAAATATATTGTGGCATTTGATCCCCTTGATGGGTCATCAAACATTGATGTTAACGGGCAAATAGGCACTATTTTTACCATTTACCCAGCTAAAGCAGATGTGCCCTACGATAGTGATGAGCAATTCAATCAACCCGGTACTAATCAGGTTTGTGCAGGCTACGTGCTGTATGGGCCATCGTCGTTACTAGTAATGAGTACAGGTGGGCCAACCCGCTGTTATACACACGATTTAACCCACGGTGGCTTTTTGCTTACAAAACCAGAGCTTGCAGTACCGAGTAAAAGCCGTGAGTTCTCGGTTAATATGGCAAATTACCGATACTGGGATGAAGCAACACAAGTTTACTTTGATAAATTGCTGTATACATCAGAAGAATTTGCTAAAAGCTCAATTCGCTATAATGCAGCCATGGTTGGCGATGTGCACCGAATTTTATGCCGTGGCGGGGTATTTATGTACCCGCAAGATACGCGCGCGGGTAATGAAAACGGTAAAATACGCTTACTTTACGAAGCTAACCCACTGGCAATGCTTACTGAAAACGCAGGCGGTATAGCCACCTCTAAAGGCATGCGTATTTTAGATATTCAGCCCGATGAGCTGCATCAGCGTGTGCCTGTTATTTTAGGCTCTAGTGAACCTGTGACTTACTTTAATTCTACGGTTTATTAAATCTGGCTAAGGCCTCAGTACAAAAGGGCGGTTATTGTGCCCTTACGCCTTTTAAATAAAACGTATGCCGCTGCTGACTAATAGTGAGTTAAACGCAGTGGCTACGTTAGTTTATATACACATCAAAAATTCATACCTATAGGCTATTACAGCTAAAGCTTCACACCTATATTTTCCACCCTTCCATTCTTTATGTGCTTATCGCGCTACGTATTAATACAGAGTAATTCTTTCGGTAAAACCAATTGTTCATAAAGGTTGTTTGTTTATCTATTCGTGAAATTAATATTGGTAATAACGCTACGTTATTAGGTATAGACGTAAGTTAACTTTCAGTTAATAAAATATGATGAATTTTGAACGAATATAGTGGTAAAAGTGTTTTTATTATGCTTATATTACCAAGTTGGTTAACAATTAAGCGTAGAAATAAAATAATTTGGTAATAACATACTGGGTATTTGGTAAATCACACATATCACCTGCCAAATACTAAACCACACAATTAAGGAGAATAGAGCCATGATGAAATTAAAACATTTTGCATTATGTGCTGTTGCAGCTGCCATTATAGGTTGTGACACGGATTCAAATAATAATAACAACACATTGGGCTCTATTGCTCTATCAGGCACAGCGTTAACGGGCGAAACATTGTCGACCAGCGTAAATGATGCCGATGGTATTTCTGGCGAAGTAAGCTACTACTGGTACGCCGACGGACAAGTTATAAGTGGCGCTAATGACGCAACTTTTACATTAACAGATGAGCAAATTGGTTTTGCAATTACAGCACAAGCACTTTATACAGATGACAGCGGTGTTAATGAGTCACATTTAAGTGAGCCCACCGATGAAGTGTCAGCTATTCCTTTTGCGGCCACGGTAGAAATTAACGGTGATGCAATTATAGGTAATGAACTAAGTGCTAATGTAGCGGATGAAAATGGTTTTGATCCGGCGCTTGTAGCATATACATGGTTTGCAGATGATGTTGAAATTGCCGATGAAACCTTAGCAACCTACACTATTACCGAATCGCAACTAGGTAAAGTTATAACTGTAAACGCAGCATTTGAAGATAACAGAGGCTTTGCAGAGTCAGCTACATCAACTGCCACAGCGCCAGTAGAGCGTGCAAATTCAGAAGGGTCGGTGGCTATTGTTGGCACACCTACGGTGGGTAATACACTTACAGCCGAAATAACAGATGAAGATGGCGCAAGCGGCACAATTACTTACCAATGGTTTGCTGATGAGGTTGCAATTAGTGGTGCCACGCAAAGCACTTACGTTGTAGATGAGTCATTACTAGGGCAATTTATTACCGTGCAGGTTACCTACACGGACGATCACGGTTTTACCGAAGACAACCTTTCTGAGGCAACCATTGCTGTTTCTGCAGAGGCTGTAGATGAAGCGGGTAGTATCACCATCTCAGGGGCTACGCCATATTTAGTGACTAGCGAATTAACCGCTGAAATTAGCGATAACAATGGGGTAGATGAGCAAAACGTTACCTACACTTGGCTTGCTGATGGCGTAGCAATTGCCGACACCAACAGCAAAACATTTACGCCAACTAATCAAGCTGGCGCGATTATATCGGTCACTGCGAGTTATACCGATAACGATGGCTTTTCAAGCACAATTACCGGTGCCGCCGATACAGTAGTGTACACGCAAGTGATAAGCGATGCGGATGCGCTATTAGGTGCTATTAATGCAGGGCTTGGTGATGGCGATGTGCTTGGTTTAAATACCGGTGTATATGCCGATCTTGATGCCATTATGCTAACCAGCGCAGCAACACTTAAAGCTGTTGAAGGACAAAGCCCGGTAATTAGTGGCGAGCTTTGTATTCATGTAGCCAGTGGGGTTGATGGCGCGGGTATTGAAGGGCTTACATTTAAAAATATTGATACTAAAACGGGTGGCTTTTGTGAAACCGAAGAAGATGCCGTTATTTATTCTGAGGGTGACAACTTCACATTTACACAAAATACTATCGATGGTGAAGCAGAGACGTTAAATAATTCTACCTACCATTGGTTAATGCTTAAAGGCGACGCCGCAATGGTTGAGCGTAATACCTTTGCCAACCGCGATAAAGCAGAAAATGGTTCGGTGATAAAAATGTCTTCATCGAGCACTAACCACGTTATTCAATATAACCTTTTCACAGGTACCAGCAGCAACCCAAATTTTGGTAATTCTAGCCTGCACTTAATTAACGCAGGTAGTACAACAGGTACAGGCTCTGCTGATGATGCAAACTTTACTATTCAATATAACCGAGTAGAAAACTTTGTTACAGGCCGACGTTTAATGCGCGTACAAACCTCTGGCGCGACGATTAAAGGCAATACCATTTTAAATCCTAATGGCGGTATTTCGCTTGAAGATGGTGGATTTAATACGGTATCAGACAACATTATTATTCGTACCACTGATATTGCAAGTTCAAGCGATCGTCCTGCCGGCGTGCTAGTTACGCCTTTAGGCCACACTGTAAGCAATAACTACATCGCTGGTATTCGCTCAGGTAATAAAGAAGCCGGTGGTATTGTATTTACCGCTAACCCATTTTCACAAGCTGATGGCGGGGTGCCAAATGGAGGTAACCAAGCTGTGCTTGATGGCGCAGGCGACTTTACCCTTAATGTGACTAATAATACGGTACTTAACTCACAGCAACCATTTGTATTTAGTACAGAAATAGGTTCAAAGGCACCTGTTGGAGATTGTGATGAGCTTACCGCAGAAAATGCACCTGTACTGTATGGTTTAACTAAAAATGCGTTTGAAATTAACTTCAACGGTAATTTAAATGCTAATGGGGTGGGCGATCAAACTGATGAAGACACCATTGAAAGCAGCGCGCTTGTTTATGGTTTCTTTTACCCTAACGAGCTGTCGAGCGATCACTCTTTTGAATACGACTGTGACCTAATTAACCATACTGAATCACTGTTCTCTAACAGCTTTGGCTTTAGTGACAGTTATGAGTCGGGCGATGCGAGCGACCTTTGGGTTGATATTAGAAACGTAAATGGCAATGGTGAATACGACACCGATGGCGCTATTGACCAAAACCCAGAAGCAAATGGTAAAGAAATCCCAGAGTTTGTCACTGCTACAAGTACGCTGCTTGAGACTGACTCAAATGGAGCACAAGCCTTAGCAGGTGCAAGAAACTTATACTACATCCAAAGCACTGATGTAGGTGCAGGCTCTACGTGGGTGGCACAAGATGAATAAGCCCACACTGCACATTATTAATACTTATAAAAATAGCAAACTACGCACAACACACACAATGATAAAGGAGAACGCGGCATGTCGTTAAAAATGGATCGAAGACGTCAACATTCTACAAACAGCTCTGTTTGTAATCATTTTGCACTTTCACCTGCTGCTAAGTTAATTAGAGCTAGTTTACTTGCGGGTATGGCAGGTTCATTGTCATTTAATGCTTTTGCTCAGCAAGAAGCCCAAGAAAAAGTGACTGAAGTAGAGCAAGATGTAGAAATCATCAGCGTTACAGGTACTCGTAGAACCATACAAGATCAAATTGCAATTAAGCGTGAGGCAACAACGGTTGTCGATGGTTTATCTGCAGAAGATATTGGTGATTTACCCGCGCTGTCAATTGGTGAAGCGCTTGAGTCGATTACCGGTGCCGCATCTCACCGTGAAAACGGGGGCGCTACCGAAATCACCATTCGTGGTTTAGGCCCATTTTTAAGCGCAACCCATATTAATGGCCGTGAAGCTACCAATGGTAGTGGTGATCGCTCGGTTAACTTTTCGCAGTTTCCATCAGAGCTTGTAAAAAAGGTCGCTATTTACAAAACCCAAGATGCTTCAATGATTGAAGGTGGCGTAGCCGGTGTGATAGCACTTGAAACGATTGCCCCGCTAGATTACGGCAAACAACGCGTACAAGGCGAAGTAAAACTAAATTACAACCCAGATGAAAGTAATGTAGAAAACTCACTGCAAAGTGATACAGGCTATCGTGGTACGTTTAGTTATGTTGACCAATTTGAGTTTGCCGATGGCCAAGCAGTGGGTGTGTCTTTTGGTGTGCAGCGCCAAGATATTAGCCAACCAGAGGCAGAGTACAGAAGCTCAAGCCCATCGGGCTCTTCACTTTGGGCATGTTTAAATGACCCAACTAATACGAATGAAGGCTTTTACAGAAGCAGCGCAGGTGATTGTGAAGACCAAGTAAATGGCAGTAACAATCAAGGTTATCAAACAAACATCGACCCAGAAACAGGCAAAGCCGAAAGCGATGGCACTCCATACGCATGGACAGGTAGTAGCCGCAGCTATCGTCAAAATGAAACCTCAGATGAGCGTGATGCAGTATTTATTGCAATGCAATATCAGCCTTCGTCTGAGTGGGATGTTAACTTTGATGCACAAATCTCTGACAGAACACAAAGAGAAGCACGCCACGATTTAATTTTTTTACAAAAACGCGCAACACCTGGTTTAACAGGCCCAACGCTTGTTACTAACGATGTAGGCGGAATTTTACATTGGGAAGGTGAAGAACGTATTGAGTCGGCGGGCGAGCAATTCTCACGTGAAGAAAACTACCAAGGTTATGGTATTAATATTGAGCACACGGTAACCGACCGCCTTACTGTAAATCTTGATTTAGCGTATTCAAAAACTGAGCGTGAAGAGCTACAAATTTCTAACCGTGGTAGAACCGCCGACCGTAATTTGTTTAGCTGGGATATGGGCGATGAAATTCCTCACTTCACGTTAACGGACTTTGATGTAACTGATATTTCTAACTTTACAGATAGCTTACGTACACGTTTAGACCGTGAAAACGTTCGCGAAAACGTAGTTAAATCGGCGCGTATTGATTTTGACTACGCGTTAGAGGGCGATATATTTACCAGTATTGAAGGGGGTATTAGAGCCTCAGAACTAAGCTTTATACAGTTTGGTGGTAGCCAAGGTAATGGGTCTCGTACTGAGTATACTATAGGCGATGACTCAGCATTGGAGATACTTCAAGGCTGTCAAATTGACTTCCCAGAATCTGATTTTTTATCTAGCGTATCGGATGGCAACTTAGTAACAAATGTAGATAGTAGCGGTAATGTAATAAGCTCTGGGACAGGTTCTTCGTGGGCGACCTACGATAACGTGTGTTTCTCTCAAGCCG
>NZ_AUTO01000100.1:0-11430 GCF_000498055.1 Pseudoalteromonas sp. TB51 | reverse complement strand
GCTACAGACGCTGACTATACAGGTGAATTTGGTTACCCTGATGTTGAGTACGAAAATGCCGGTACCATAGATGTTACTGAAAAAACCACCTCAGTGTACTTAATGGCAAACTACGACACTGAAGTATTTGGTAAGTTTATTCGTGGTAACTTCGGCCTGCGTATTGTTGATACTGATGTAACCTCAGTAGGCTTTAGAACAAATTACACTGTAGATGTAGATGAAACTACAGGCGCTGTAACCCTCGATGTAGGGGATTCACTAGAAAGAACCGAAAGCGGCGGTGGTTATACTAAATACTTACCAAGCTTTAACTTAGTAGTTGATTACAGTGAAGACATTTTACTGCGTGCGGGTATTTACCGTGGTATGTCACGTGCTGACCCATCTGATTTAGGCTATGATCGCGACTTTGTAACAGACGATCAATCTGTTGCGCTATCGCTTTCTGACTTATTAACCGTAGATGGTTCAGGTAACCCTGATACTCAACCATTAATGTCATGGAACTACGACTTAGCCTTTGAATGGTACCCTAATGAAGATTCTATTTTAGCGCTAAGCCTATACTACAAACAGTTCCAAGGTGGCTTCCAGCAACAAACTGTGATTGAAGACTATGTGGTTGGCGGTGAAACAGTATCACTTCCAGTGACAAATTCGGTAACAACCGATAATGATAGCGATATACTGGGTTTAGAAGCATCGTTCTCGTACCGCTGGGATAATGGTATTGGTGTAAAATTTGGCTATAACTTTGCAGATACTGACTTTGAGTTTGAAGATAGCTTATATGGCGATACATACGTTACCGACCTAGATGGCAATACTACTCAATTAACTGCCGGTATTATTGAACCTGGTTCGGTGCCGGGGTTCTCAGAGCATGTATTTAGCAGCCAACTGTATTACCAAATTGGTGACTTTGATACGGCCATTATTTATAAATACCGTAGTGAATATTTCCAACCATATACCAGTAATGGTACCCGCTTACGTTATGTTGATGCCGTAGGTGTATGGGAAATGCGTGCATCGTATAAAATTAACGAGCACTTTAGAGTTAAAGCTGAAGCCATTAACTTGTTTAGCGCACCTAAGTCACAAGACTTCTTTGTGGAAGATAACCTAGGTGAAGTAAACGATTACGGCCCACGTTTATTCTTAGGAATGAGCTTTAAGCTATAAGACAATAACCAGTGAACCCCACTTTAAAACCCAATTAGCGTATGCCGCTAATTGGGTTTTTTTGTATGTGCGTGTGGGCTATTAAACCTAAGCTTTTTGAATCGCGGCGTACTCTTTTAACTAAATTTTGGCTAAACCTTTTTACCTAAAGCGCAGTATTACCAAACTCAGTTTTAGTAACGCTGCGTTATTGGCAGCGAATTAGTTAGCCAAAAGTCTACTATCTTTATCTTGGTTGACCAATTAATTCGGTAAAAGCGGCCAAATATAAAAATAACGCGGTATATATAAAAAAAATATATCGAGGAGATTGAGGAGGTTTTAATCTATTTTTGTGTGTTATTTAACCTTGATTGAGATTTAAAAGCACATTAAATACAAGTGGTTATATTATGGTCAGTAATAAAAGTGTTTTTGTCATGCCGAATTGGCTTTTATTGGTAATGACTGTTTTTGCTTTTTTTACAAAAAATGGTTTACCAATAGGTTGACCTTTGGTGCTTTTGCTGTAAATATTAAGTTAACCATTTAGACAAATGGTAAGGCGTTTAATAAAAAATATATAGCGAGTTACACATAGCACTGACACACACAGGAAAAACTATGAATCACAAGTTATCAAAAATTACGCTAGCAGTTATATCTGCCACAGCATTAAACCTTTCTTTGTCCACACACGCACAGGAAGCCAAGCCAATTGCAGAAGATGATGTAGAGATCATCGAAGTATCTGGCATTCGTCAATCACTTACTAATGCACTTGCTGAAAAACGCTCTGCAGATAGCCTAGTTGAAATTATTCAGTCAGAAGATATTGGTAAATTACCCGATCAAAACCTCGCTGAAGTATTAGAAAACGTAACGGGTATTCAAATTACACGTCAAGCGGGTGTAGGCACAGGTGTACAAATTCGTGGTACCGATGCTAACCGTACCGAAATTAACGGTATATCAACGGTGGGCTCAGGCTCTGGTCGAAGTGGTATTAGCTTTGAAGACGTATCAGCGTCAATTATTTCAAGTTTAGAAGTAATAAAGTCGCCTGAAGCGAAAACAATAGAGGGCTCTGTAGGCGGTACTATTAACCTTAAAACGATTCGCCCACTGCATTTAGGTGAGCAGCTAGCCACTATTAGAGTGCAAGGTGAGCACAGTAGCTTAAGCACTGATAGCGGTTTGAAACCACGTTTTTCGGGAACTTTTGCTGATAACTGGGAAGGTGATTACGGTAAATTTGGTGTGTTAGTGAGCGGCAGCTACGCAGAGCAAGATGTAACGGCGTTTCGCCCACGTGCAGATAGAGATAACATTATCACTGCAGATAGCGGTGTAGCCAGCGCTCAGTCTTTTGACTTTTTACCGATTCAATTTTTTGTACAAGATTACGATAACTACGAATACGAAACTAAAAACTTTGTAGGTACCATTGAATGGGCGCCTAACGACAACACAAAGTTTTATTTTGATGCTGTGGTTAACGATCAAGAACGTCGCCAAGAAAGCTCTCGTGTACAGGCTTCTGGTGTAAGTGCGCTTAATGATATTTCGGTTCCTGATGAATTTGAAACCGTAAACTTAGGCTCACTTGGCGGTACCAACCTTGGGTCTATTCAAGCGGCCTTACGCGGGGTCATTCCGGTTAATTTAGAAAACGATGATGACGATCCTAACCTTCGTTTTTCAAGTGATACAAACTCGCGTGTTACCGACAGTAATATTTTTAGACTCGGTGGCGAATGGCAAGGCGATAAGTGGTTTGTTAGTGCTGAAATTGCATCATCATCTTCAGATACAACTACACCTAGCTTTAATACAACGCTTAACTTTATTAACCCTAATGTGCCATTAGATGCTGGTGGCGGTAATGATAATAGTGTGCCGTTTGAGTATGACTTATCAGGTGGCGCATTGGCATTTGGTATTGCAGAGGGGGCAGAGTACGCGCCAACGGTTGAACAACTACTAGACCCTGCAAATGTAGTGCTACGTGATGTAAATATTGGTCAAGATACCGTTGAAAACTCTGAAGATGCGTTCCGTATTGATTCAACCTATTACACAGACTCAATTGTAACCTCTATTGATTTTGGTTACCGCTACAGTAAATCACAAAGCAAACAAAACGAAATTACCTCAAGCATTGGTTTAAGAACCATGGCTGATAGCCCGTCGGGTGATTTATTTGCCGACTTATTAGTGGCAGGCCCAGATAACTTTAACGAAGCTGATGGCCGCTCGTTATACATAGGCGACTTTTTACTTATTGATCCAGAGCTTGTGGCGTCAGACCCTGATGCGGTACTTGCCACATTACAAGCAGCGATGACTGCGCACGGTTCAAGCAAAACATTAAATGCACCTACTTCAAGTTCTGCAGGTTTTTTTGATATAGAAGAAACCACCCATGCGCTATATGCACAAGCTAACTTTGAGTACGAAATGGTACGCGGTAATATTGGCGTACGTTACATTCAAACAGACGTAGAGTCTACGGGCAACTCAGTTACTCAAGATGGTAGTGGTAATGAACTGGTAACGCGTATTACCAATGAATCTGACTATGACTTTATTTTACCTCGTTTAAACCTTGTCGCTGATGTATCAGAAGATGTACTTGTACGCTTTGGTGTAGGTAAAGATATTCGTCGCCCTGATTATAACGACCTATCAACGTCTATTACCTACAGCACAAGTCCAAATGACGAAGTTGAATTTGGTAACCCAGCACTGAAACCTGAAGAAGTACTGTCTTACGATTTATCGGCAGAGTGGTATTTTGCAGAGGCAAGTGTATTTAGCGTAGGTATTTTTCATAAAACACGTAAAGACTTACACGTAAATCAGTTAACCTCGCCAGTTGAAGACCCTGTAACAGGGTATCGCGACTTAACAGACCCATGTGAAGGTGGCGGTATATTTAACCCCATTGCAGATATAAACGTATTTGGCCCTGAGAATGGCCGTGGCGTATGTGTTGGTACAGAAACAAAAGTAAACGATAGTGGTGAAACTACCCAAAAAGGGATTGAGTTTGCCTTTCAATATGACCTATCAGGCTTTGAAAAACACCTAGGGTGGGCATCTGGTTTTGGTGTGCTAGCTAACTATACAATTCAAGAGTTCTCAGGTGGTGAAACCGAAAATTCAGCAACCTCAAGAGCAAGTAATGTATTTGCAGCAACCACCGGTACGCCAGGTATTGAAGTAAGTGAAATTCAAGGCTTACTTAACCTTTCTGAAAACGCGTATAACTTTACGCTGTACTACGAAAAATTTGGCCTATCAGCACGTATGCGTTACACGTGGCGTGAAGGGTATCGTTCAAATGACTTTGGTAGTACGTCTAGCTTCCCTTGGGGTTTCCCAGTGGTACAGGAAGACCGTGGCCAGCTTAATGCAAGTATTAGCTACGATGTGAACGAGCAACTTAATATTGGCTTAGAGGCAGTAAATATTACTGAATCTGAAATTAGCCAATCATGTGTAAACGAAAGCGCACTATTGTGTTTCCAAGGTTTAACTGACCGTCGTATTACACTGGGTGCAAGTTACCGTTTTTAAAAAGTATGTTGAGAGTGTGTAGCCTTTGAACGGGCACTCAAAAGCAAGCCACATGGCTTGCTTTTTTTTTACCTAAAATTAGCCGCAGTTAGGTGGTTAATAATGGGCCGTGGTTCTTTGTGTTGGGGGGAAAATGCACCTGTTTGCAAAAAATAAAGTGTGTGTTGTATTACTTGTTGGTTGTAGCGCATTCCCGTGTGGCTTACATCAAGGGTAATAAAATCACGCATATTAGTAGGGCGTGTTGGTATTTGATGGTTGAATTTGCAGCAGTGTGTTTGGTTTTTAGGCAAGGCAGAGCCTGTGAAGTGTGGTTATTCCCCATAAATAGGCGATAACGCTGCATAAATGCCAAACATGCGCTGCCCTTTGGGTTCTGCCTAGGGGCGATAAACTCTTTGTTGCCTACATGGATGTAGGTAAGGGGCGTGAGCAGGACGCGGAAGCTTTACTTGGTTTTTACTTATTCTTACAGGGATGTAAGTCATTAGAATAACGCAGGAGCAGTTATCGAGCCCACTAGGTTACAAACCTCGCGCCGCGATTTAATCGCCCCTAGATTGAACAAATTTCAATCCGCAAAAATCAACACGCCCTCAGCTTGGCTGATTCTACAGACACCAAGCCATCGTTTTTACCTTTAAAATAATGCTGTGTCAGGGTAGATGCTTTAGTACCGGCTATTACGCCTAAATTAATGTCCAGCTCATTTATGGTGTTGCCCAAACTCTTACTGCCTGTAATTAAAGATTGGCTTACACCGCCGGCTATATGCATTAACCATGAACCATTTAAATGATTAGCTTATTCGCTGCCTTTGTTAGGCGTACCAATTAACACGACATTTCCAAGTGTATTATCATTAAATACCCGAGGGTTATTTTGCAAGTAGGCTCTAATAACTAAGCCACCTAGGGAGTGGCCGACAAAATGTACTTTACTCGCATTAGCAATACAGGCATTAATTTGTGTGGTTGTTTGCATAAATACAGCCTCAACACTTTGCCCTAAAGAGGCGTAATTTAGGCTGCATACTTTATAATGAGCACGTTTAAGCTGCTGGGCAAAATATCGCATTGCCCAATCGCTTCTGCCTAATCCATGGGCAAGTACTACCAGCTCATCATTAGGTTTACACTGTACAGGGGGATTATTGGTACTTTTACAGCCGGTTAGGAAAAGTAAAAGTATTAGGCCGATTACTAATGGTTTTTTCATTACTTTTACACCCTACATACGTTCGCTATTAGTAATTATATTGTCCATTTAAAAGCAGTGTGGTGCTCAGTAACCGCCCATAATTTGCTAAGTACAGGCTGATCTAAAGCAAACGGCTCAAGTTTGCATGTTCCTACGGGGCCGCTCCAATTCCATCTTCCTGATGGGCCATAATACGCACGTTGTTCTAGGTTATGCTCGGTGGCACACATAACCTCAGGGTATGCACCTTGCTCTGCCGATTGCGCTAAGCCCATTTTTACTATTAGTGACCAGGTAAATCGGGTTGCAAAGTTAACATTATCGCCAATAAGAGAGGTATTAGCTGCACCTGGGTGACACACAAACACCTGCACATTTTTATTGGCGGCGGCTATTTTATTTTGCAGCTCATAAGCAAACATCATTTGTGCAAGTTTACTGTGGCAGTAGGTCTTATTTGGGTGGTAGTTTTTATTCCAATTCATGTCATCAAATTGAATCGTTTTAAGCCCCATTTTGTAGCCTTCACTGGCCACTACAACAATACGCCCGCTAGATTGCTCTATTTTGTTAAAAAGTAAACCACACAGTAAAAAGTGCCCATAGTGGTTAACCCCTAACTGACTTTCAAAGCCGTCTTTAGTAAATTGCTGAGTCGCGACCTGCGCAATGGCACCGTTACAAATAAGTGCATCTATGTGTGGCACAGTTTGTAATACCTCTTTGGCTGCATGACGCACAGAGGCAAGCTCTGCTAGGTCCATTTTTATAAAGCTCACATCGGTACTATTGCCAAACTCCTGTTTTAACTTAGCAATAGCTTCATCTGATTTTAAAGGGTTACGATTGAGCATAACTACTTTTGCGCCTTTAGCGAGTAATAGTCGGGTTGCTTCAAAGCCTGCACCAGTATTTGCTCCCGTTATTAGATAGCATTTACCAACTAAAGAACTGAGTTGGTCGGGAGTCCAGCCAGAAGGGCCAAATGGGTTAGTTGCGCTCATTAGTTAAATTCCTATCAATAGTTAAGTATAAATATGCAGTACAGGGCTATGCATATTGCTCTAAAGTGCTTGTTAGGTAATATAACTCTCGCTACTAGGTGTAACTAGGCGATATCCTCTTTAAAATATGCCTATTTGTATCGCTGCATTGAGAATGTGTATTTACGGTGCTAAATTGGATTTATTCTATATTTAAAGGGTATGGGTGAATGAGCAAACACCACATTAAGCAACTTATACAAAATAGCCTGTCTTTTAACGATGTAAACAACGATGAAAATTATACCCAAGGGCTAATAGAAACGGGTATTAAAGGTGTTCAGTTGTTTAAAGTAACGCAGGCTATGCGCTGTGCACCTGCGGTATACGAGCCGTGTATTGTTGCTATAGTCAGTGGCGCTAAAGAAGCCATACTCGATGGTAAGCATTTTATATACGATGAAAATAATTATATGTGCTGCCCTATGTCTATGCCGGTAGAAGCGGGTACACCCACGGCTTCACCTGAGAACCCCTTGCTAGGCGTTATTGTATCGCTAGATACAAAAGTGATGACCGAATTATCTATTACCATGGCTGCACAAGGTGTAAAAAAACACGCATCAGGCCCCAAAACGCAAGGGCTTACACTCGCAGCATGGGATGACTCATTTACCGATTCATTACTACGATTGCTGCAACTTGTAGGCAACCCTGTAGATATTGCGGTTTTAGGTGAAGGGCGACTGCGAGAATTATATTACGCCATATTAAACGGACAGGCAGGTAGTAGTGTGCACCAAGCCTTTGGCGTAGGAAACGACATAGCACGCTCAATTGATTATTTGGCATCTCGATTAGATGAGAGCATAACCATAGACGATATGGCTGCAAAAATTGGTGTAAGTAGGGCAGTTTTGCATCGAAAATTTAAGGATGCGACCAGTATGTCGCCGATTCAATTTATTAAATCTATGCGCTTAAATACCGCCGCGATGAAAATTGCAGCGGGTATGAACGTAAGCTCGGCGGCTATGTCTGTAGGCTATGTTAGCTCATCACAATTTAGCAGAGAATTTAAACGTATGTATGGGCAATCGCCAAAGCAGTGGAGCCAAGCAAAGGAGTTACCTCAGGAGCTTGTTGAGCAATCGATTGTTCAAACAGTTGATCAAACAACCAGCCTGAAGGATTGATCATGGATAATACAGTCATTTTTAGGGTTGTTGGTGCGGTATTCATTATTTTTGGCATAGTGTTAGCTGCCAATCCTGAGCTGATAAGCAACAAGCCAGTTCCGAATGATATTTTTAAGGCCGTAGAGCGCAGAATTTGGTGGGGGTTATTTATTGGTTTTGGCTTATTACTGCAATTTCATTTTCAGCTTGTACCTTGGCAAGCTACTATAGCGGCAACACTGTCATCGTTACTCGTAGGGCTTTTAATTGCAAGGCTTATTGGCATTATGTTAGATGGCTCGGTAGCAAAACAGTGGCTAAATGTGGGTATTGAATTAGTAATACTCGCGCCTTTAATTTGGTGGTATTTAAAAGTACGCACTTAGTATCAGAGTTAAACCGCTATAAATCTTAGTATTGCCTTAGAGTGTAACGCTTAATACCTTTAAGGCATGATAAGCAAACAAAGGCGTTTACCCATGAGCCTTACTTTGAGTTAGCGCCATTTCTTCAGACCAAGGTACATAGAGTGCAGGAGTTAAGTTTTTATTATCGGCCAAAATTACTTTCGCGATTGGCCGTCCGAAATATTCAGTTGGCTCAAATGAGCAAATATCTTTTAGATTAATTGAAATATAACAATTTGCTTTTTTGATTAATAAAGCTGATTCATCCATACGTGCATGAACTGTTATTTGTAAGTTCATGTAAGGAACCATCGATACTATGTGTTCACCTAAGTGAAATCTTTCTCGCTCTATCTCATCTCCTACTGCTTTTAAATAGTTAATATATGCTTTCCAACGCTTTAAAATTAATAAGGTTAAAAATGAAATAAAACAAATTAGGCTTAAAAGAATCGAATGAAATACAGAAAATTGACCCAAATAATAAAATGCACCCGCCAGTATAAGCACAACAGCTAAATTTAATAATGACCACTTATTTGGCTGAAATTTTGAATGATTACTTTGCAAAATACATCCTTGAAGTTATGTGGTTTCTTACAGCGCTAACTCAGAAACCTCCTTAAATTATTATTCACTATTAATAGCAGATTGTATGTTTTTTACCACCTTTAGCCTGAGTCATATTTGATAACCAGAGATACAATAATATTAACTATTGCTATATTAAAAAAATCTTTTAACTAGGAGTCCCCTTTTAATAGTAGGCAGAAAAAAGAGCTAACACCTCGCTTTGCTCTTTTACTTAGCTTATTACTCCCTCCAATAATTATTTTTTTTAATAGTTGTGATTATTTCAGCGATACTGCGAATAACTAGATAAGACGACTATGTGAGTACTATCGTGCAGCTAAAATGTTTATATAAATGTGTACAGGCTATGTTGCATTAGCCAAAGCGCCGCACTTTATTACTTTTAAAAACAGATGCATTAGAAATTAAACACAATGAAACTGTGATGAGCCAACTATGTGATGAGATTAATTTAGATGATGGATTTATGCGTAAATGAACACCAATAAAAAAGCACTGTTTACTCAAACAATGGAGCAGCATAAAGGCATTATTTATAAAGTTGTAAACTCTTACTGTCAAAACCAACACGACAGGCAAGACCTAGCGCAAGAAATACTCACCACCATGTAGCTTGCTTATGATAATTACGACAAAGACTATAAGTTTTCTACGTGGATGTACCGAATAGCACTGAATGTGGCGATTTCCTATTACCGCAAAGACAGTAAACGAGAAGATAAAGCCAATGAAAGTGAGCAGTGCATTGTGCACATAGCCGACCTAACAGCGCACAATGATAAAAGCGAAGAGGTTAAGCAGCTTTATGAATTTATAGCAAAGCTCGATAAGTTAAATAAAGCCATAGTATTGCTGTATTTAGAAGGCGAACCCCATCAAAGCATAGCGACGAGTTTAGGCATAAGTAAAACCAACGTCGCTACGCGAATTGGCCGCATTAAAGAAACACTAAAAAATCAATTTGAAAAACAGGAGGCTTAAAATGAATTTAGATAATTTTAAAAACACATGGCAGCAGCAAAATAGTGTTAACGAATCGGCCATTACAATAAACCAATCACTGCTGAGCGAAACAAAAGTGAATAAACAAATGAAAGAGCTTAATACTATGAAGTGGGCACGTATTATTGAAAGCGCAGCCTTCTTTTTTATTATTGTTTTATTGGGGCAGTATATTGCAAATAACTTTAGTGTTTCAGCGCCTTCAATATCTGCGTTGATACTGAGTGTATTTTCCATTGCTGGCCTTGCAGGTAATATCGGCCAAATAGTGCATATTGCTAACGTTGATTATGCAAAGCCGATTAGCCAACTTCAAAAAGACGTTTACCGCCTTTGCTCACATAAATTACAACTAACTAAGTTGTTGCTTATGTCTGCACCTTTTTATATGACTTATGTTTTTATTGGCTTTGACGTGCTATTTGAAATTGACTTGTATGCACACCTAGATCAACACATGGTTTGGTTTTACAGCGTGTCGTCGCTTCTACTTTTAATAATTACAAGCTGCGTATTAGCTAAATTAAACTACACAAATATCGCAACTCCTTGGGTTAAACGCACCATTGCATTTATTGTCGGTGAGCGTTTAGTAAATATGGCGCAATTTATAAATAATATAGACTCGACAGACAGCTAATTAATTAGCTGTCTTACTTTAAAAATACCCAAAACAGAGTTATTCGAGGTTATTCTGTTTTTTCTTTAAACTCACACAAGTCTTCAATAATACAGCTGCCGCATTTAGGCTTACGTGCTACGCAGGTGTAGCGTCCGTGTAGTATTAACCAGTGGTGTACGTCTACTTTAAATTCTTTAGGGACAACCTTTTCAAGCTTTTGCTCAACGGCGACTACATCTTTGCCCATCGCAAATTTGGTGCGGTTTGAAACACGAAAAATATGCGTGTCTACGGCAATGGTTGGCCAGACAATGTATAATTAAACTAGATTGTGATACAGTCCTTTCATAATAGATAACTAACGATTTGAAAAGCCCTATGTCAGAAAAACCTTTGTTGTTCAGCTATGTGAGATTTTCTACTCAAGAGCAAGCCAAGGGACATTCCCTTAAAAGGCAATTAGATTATGCAAATAAAGTAGCTAAGGAAAGAGGATTATTATTGGATGAGTCTCTTACAATGAGAGATCTAGGCCTTAGTGCATATCATGGAAATAATATTAAAAAAGGTGCATTTGGAGTATTTTTAAAAGCGATAGAGGACGGTAATATCCCTTCAGGCTCAGTTTTGCTTATTGAAAGTCTAGATAGAATGTCAAGAAGGAAGGTCTCAGAATGCGCAAGTATTCACGGCTA
>NZ_AUTO01000099.1:0-17299 GCF_000498055.1 Pseudoalteromonas sp. TB51 | reverse complement strand
GTTGAAAAAGCGCATCGTACACTGCATCTGAACTTTGCTTGCCACCAGTATGAATTTCAGCAGCCAGTGCACCTGCTCCGGTTTTTCCCGTTTTAATGGCAATAACTGGCTTACTAAAGGCCGCTGCCCGTGCTGCCGATATAAACCCGCGAATATCCTCAATATTATCTATGTAGAGCAAAATCGCTTTGGTTTTAGCATCGCGGCCTAAAAAATCGAGCAGCTCGTCAAAATCGATATCTAGGCAATCACCGACCGAAACAAAATACGAAAAGCCAATTTCTTTATTTTTAGCCCAATCTAAAATAGTGGAACACACCGCTGCGGATTGCGATATAAATGCCAGTTTCCCTGGTGCTGCAACTGTGTGAGAAAAGCTGGCATTAAGGCCAATATGCGGAATAAGCAGCCCTAAACAATTAGGCCCAAGCAAAGTAACGTGATGGGCATTTGCAGCGCGCTTTAAGGCTGTTTTTTGGCTCAATGAGAGCCCATCAGCAATCACAATTGCACTTTTACAGCCAAGCTCACCTAGCTGCTCGATAATGCTCAGTAAGGTATTTTTATTTGTACAAATAACGGCTAAGTCGGGCACTTTGGGCAGCGCGGCAATATCAGGGTAGGCAAGCACACCGTGTACCGCACAATGGGTAGGGGTTACGGGCATAATTGGCCCTTTAAACCCACCTTGCAATAAATTGCGCATAACCACAAACCCCGCGCGTGTGGGGGTATTCGAGGCGCCAATAACNCTACCGAGGCCGGATTAAAAAACTGGCTGATGCGCTTTAAGCTCATGGCATATCCTTGGCTGATTATATTTTGCGTTTTTTATAGTCTCAATGTACCCTGTTTGCTGTGTTATTTCGAGCGCATAGATACTTATTATTGATATCAATCAAGGAGTTTTTTGTGAATAAAACACCCGGTTTTTACACCGTTATAGCCGCAATTTGCCTAAGTATAGGCTTAATTTTATTAGGCTTTATTATTAAAAGTGCCGCAGTAGATGTAAAAAGCATGGAACGTAGTGTGCAGGTTAAAGGGTTAGCAGAGCGTGAAGTTAGCGCCGATACGGTAATTTGGCCGCTGCAATACAGCGATGCAGACAACGACTTAGAAAAACTGGTTAGCCGGGTTGAGCAAAAAAACGATGCTGTTATTGCATTTTTAAAGCTACATGGCTTTGATGATGACGAAATAAGCACGGGTAGCCAGTCGATTATTGATAAGCAAGCCCGTGAATACGCTAACGATAATCAAAAGTTTCGTTACTTGGTACGCGCTAATATTATTGTGTATTCGAACGCGCCCGACAAAGTACAAAATGCGCTGAGTAAAGTGAGTCAATTAGCTAAACAGGGCATTGCCATTGTGCAAAATAGTTACGAAACCAAAGTTGAGTATTTATTTACCGGCCTTAACGATATAAAGCCTGCAATGGTGCAAGAGGCTACAGAAAAAGCCCGTGAAGTTGCCAACAAATTTTCTAAAGATTCGAACTCAACGCTGGGTAAAATAAAATCCGCTCGCCAAGGGCAATTTAGCATTAGCAATCGCGATTCAAATACGCCACATATCAAAAAGGTGAGGGTGGTCACCAGTGTTGAATATTACTTAAGTGACTAAATTGCTCTAACTAAGTGGGCAATTTGCGCGGTTGAGCGCTGTAGGTAAGCAGCGCTAAGTAAAATGCTGGTTTCGTTTATATCAGCGCCTTTTAATATATTTGCCAGTTGCTGTTTAGCGGTTGGATTTTGTTTTTGCTCTATTTCCATAAGCGCTAATAATGCTGAAAATTCATGCTTTATTGGTGTGCTAGGTTTATCAGCATAGGCGATATAACAGGCAACAGGGGTAAGGCCGCGAGCATTTGTTTGTGCAAGGGCTTTTACTAAATTATCGTTAGATTCAAATAGCATTAATGAGCGCACATAGTTAAACGCCAGCTTTTGAGCATTGGCGTGTTTAAATACATTGTGCAGTACATTATTTCCTTGGCCGTCTTGTGCTAAAAAGCCGTTATTTTCTTTTAATGCAGGTGTAAAAAACGTTAAAGCATCAGTCGTTGTTAATTGGTTGATAAAAGGTGCTGGTGGGGTGTTGGTTGTTAAAATACGTGTTGCCACATTTTGCATAAAGTCGTATTTAATACTCATCCGCAAAGCACTTTCGTAAAGGTGGTTTAGCTGTAATGTTTGCTGAGCAGGGCTTAACTGTTTAAAGTCGTTATCGAGCTCGTCTAGCTGATGCTTAGCAATGCGCGCATTAAGTAATTGTATGCTTAAATCCATTCTTAACCCTACCTCTGAGCGTTTTTATTACTATAAAACAAAAAAGGCCGCATCAGCGACCTTTTTCTATTTATAACCAAGTATTAAGCTTTTTTACTTGCTACCCACTCGTTTACAAAGTTCTCTAGTACGTTAAGTGGTACAGGGCCATTTTTAAGTATAACGTCGTGGAACTGACGAATATCGAACTTATCGCCTAGTTGCTTTTTAGCCTCTTCACGCAGCTCTAAAATTTTAAGCATACCCACTTTATAAGCTGTCGCTTGCGATGGCATTACAATGTGACGCTCAACCATTTTAACACCGTCAGATGTGGCGTTAGGCGTATTATTTACGTAGTAATCAATACCTTCTTGGCGAGTCCATTTCATTGCATGAATACCGGTATCAACGACTAAACGACACGCACGCCATAATTCCATAGAAAGGCGACCAAAGTCTGAGTATGGGTCTGAGTAAAGGCCCATTTCTTTAGGAATGTACTCTGAGTATAATCCCCAACCTTCAATGTAAGCGGTGTAGCCACCAAACTTACGAAACTTAGGTACACCTTCAAGCTCTTGTGAGATAGCAATTTGCATGTGATGACCCGGAATACCCTCATGGTACGCTAATGCTTCCATTTGGTACGTTGGCATTGCTTCCATGTCGTAAAGGTTTGCGTAGTAAATACCAGGGCGTGAGCCATCTGGCGCAGGTTGTTGGTAAAATGCTTTACCCGCTGCTTTTTCGCGGAATGCTTCAACGGCTTTAACTTTAAGATCAGCCTTTGGCTTAACAATAAATAACTCATCTAGGCGAGTTTTCATGGTGTTGATTAGGCCAGTGGCTTCATCTAAATAACGCTGTTTACCTTGCTCGTCATTGGCATAATAAAATTGTTTATCCGTTTTCATGAACTGCATAAACGCTTTTAAATCGCCTTTAAAGCCTACTTTGTCTTTAATTTCACGCATTTCATCATGAATACGTTTTACTTCAGCAAGGCCAATGGCATGAATTTCTTTAGCGGTTAAGTCAGTTGTTGTGGTGCGCTTAAGTGCGTTATTGTAAAACGCTTCGCCGTCAGGCAGTTTCCATGCGCCATCGCGGTTATCTGCACGTTTTTCTAACTGTGCTAAGTAATTAATTAACTTAGAGTAAGAAGGCTTAACGGCTGATTTTAATGCATCAGTTGCATCGCTAATTAAGGCATCTTTTTCATTTTGGCTAATTTCAAGAGCGCTTACTTTACGTTTAAAGTCGGCTAATAGTGTTGAGTCTTCACCTTTATCAAACGGCGCACCATGAATGATGTTTTTGCTCGAATCTATAACATGTGGGAACACAAATTTAGGCGCAATAATCCCTTTATCAGCACGGGTTTCTAAATCAGTAATTAGCTGATCAAATACAGTAGGTACACCGTTTAAACGCGCAATATAATCTTTAGCTTCTTTAACATTACTAATTGAATGTTGGTTTATTAAAAACGCAGGCACCATAGAGTGCGTACCAAACATTTGGTTAACTGGGTAGTTATGGTAACGCCATTTAAAATCAGCAATCGAGCTTTCTAGGTCTTGTTTTTTTAAGTCGTAACTTACTTTAGTGGCATCATCAAGCAGGTCGCGGTTGATAGCATTTAAAGTAACTAAGTCTTCTTTTGCTTGCGCAAGGTCTTTTAGTTTTTGCTCTTCGCTGCCGTCATCCCATTTATCGTAATCTTTTTTAATACCCATGTAAGTTTGATAAACCGGGCTGCTCATTACATCGCGGTTAAAGGTATCTTCAAAAAACGCATTCGCTTTGTCGATTTCGCTTTGCACAGGTTGCGCTTGCACTGCAGGCGCCGGGGTTGTTTGTTGTGGTGCCTGCTGGCAGCCGGCTAAAATAGCAACGCTCACGGCTGCTGCAATAAAGGTAAGTTTACGCATTGTTTTCCCTTTGTTGTTAGAAACCCATTAGGGTGTATTATATTTATTTGCTTGTATTTTATATTTATCGCGCGTGGTTAAAACCACTACACGAACAATTCTAGCAGGTCATTTAAAAAACGATGCCCTTTAAGGCTAACTTGCCAGTGGCCGTTTTCTTGTATTAACAAACCTGCATTTATTGCTTTAGTTAACGCCGCTTGTTGGCTTTGCAATGGCTGATTAGTCAGCGCGCTGTAATCATCAATAGGGCAAGGCTCGACTAAGCGAAAGCGATTCATAAAAAATTCAAAGGCTAAATCGTCTTGCTCTACTTGCCAGCTTTTATACAAGTACGGCTTAAGCATATCCATGTAACCACGCGGATGCTTAATTTTTTCAGTACGGGTAATAATGCTGGTTTTTGCATCAGTCACCTTACCATGAGCGCCACAGCCAATACCGAGATAATCGCCAAAACGCCAATAATTCAAGTTATGTTGGCATTGAAAGCCTGGCTTGGCATAGCCCGATATTTCGTATTGTATGTAACCGGCTTGAGCAAGTAGTGCTTGGCCTTGCTCTTGAATATCCCATAGGGTTTCATCTTGTGGCAAAGTGGGCGGCTTGGATGCAAATTGTGTATTAGGCTCAATAGTGAGCTGATACCAAGAAATATGTGGCGGGTTTAAAGCAATTATTTTTTTTAAATCGCTCAGTGCATCGTCAAGGCTTTGCCCCGGTAAGCCATGCATTAAATCAAGGTTAAAGCTATTTAACCCAGCTTGCTTAGCTTGCTCTGCAGCGTAGTGCGCTTCATCGGCGCCATGAATACGGCCAAGTGCTTTTAACTTGTCGTTTTGCATGCTTTGCACGCCAATAGAAATACGGTTAATACCCGCTTTAACGTACTCTTTAAAGCGCCCGGTTTCTACGGTACCAGGGTTTGCCTCAAGGGTTATTTCGCAGTTGTCGCTTAGGCCAATTAGGTTATCGACTTCGTTTAATAAGCGGGTATATGCATCGCCAGTTAATAAGCTTGGTGTACCGCCGCCAATAAAAATACTGTGAATTTTACGCCCTTGCACCAAGTGCAAATCGGCTTTTAAGTCGTCAATTAAATGCTGAACATATTCAGCTTCAGGAATGTCGCCTTTTTGCCCATGGCTATTAAAATCGCAATAGGGGCATTTTTGCACGCACCAAGGTACGTGCACATATAAGCTCAGTGGTGGAAGGTTCACAGGCCGCCTTTGCTTTTAAGCTCTAGTAATAACTTTTTAAGTGCTTGGCCGCGATGACTCACCGCATTTTTTTGCTCTTTGGTGAGCTCGGCGCTGGTACAGTTTTGCTCTGCTATAAAAAATACCGGATCGTAACCAAAGCCGCCTTCGCCATTTTGGGTTTGTGTAATTTCGCCTTCCCAGTTTGCGCTGCAAATAAGTGGGGTAGGGTCGTCGGCGTGGCGCATTAATACCAGCACACACCAAAAGCGGGCTTTACGATTTGGGTTATCGGCTAATTCGTTAAGTAGTTTATCTATGTTGTCTTGATCGCTGGCGCTTTCACCGGCAAAACGAGCTGAGTAAACACCCGGCGCACCATTTAAGCCATCTACCTCTAAGCCTGAGTCATCTGCAATGGCTGGCATGCCGGNCTTTAATTATCGCGTTCTCTACAAAGGTGGTGCCGGTTTCGGCTACTTCGCCTACGTTAAAATCGCTTTGCGGAAGCACATTTATATTAAGCGGGCTAAGCATATTGGCCAGCTCGTTAACTTTGCCAGGGTTGCCTGTGGCAAGCACTAATGTTTTGGTCATGTTTTTAATCTACGTAAAATTTTTGCTGAAACGTGAGTTTTTGAGACTGACTACCTTGCTGGATGTTTATCTCAAAACGTAAAATCTCTTCGTTGGTGTAGTCTACTTGCGCAAGGTAATAAATTGATTCACCTTCTTTTACTTCTTTAAAAGTAAGGGCTTGCTTATTGCCGAGTAGGTTTTTTGCGGTGCCGCTGAGCTGAGCGGTTTGCGCGGTTTTATCGCTATTGTTTTTCAGAACTGAAATATTAACAATGCCTTTATAACCACTACGCTCAAGGCCATATGTTTTAGCTATTTGCGGCTGAATAAAGGTAGATGGAAAAGCAATGTAATGCACTTGCCAAGGGCCCAGATCTTTGTACTGTGCGCCTTGCATGTCTTCACTGTGGGCATTAAAAGCAAAGGCTAAAAAACTAATAAAGCAAAACTTAATTAAACGGTTCATTATGATGTCCTATATAAAAAAGAGGCCAAAGGGCCTCTTTTGCTTATAACAAAAAATTTAGGCTAAAAAGTCCATTAGCAGCATTTGTAAAAACTGAATACCAATAATTAGTACAAGCACCGATAAATCTAAGCCACCCATTGGTGGAATAATTTTACGAAGTGGCTTGAGCATTGGCTCAGTAAGCTGATGGAAAACCGCTTCTATTGGGTTATAACCTTGACTTACCCAGCTTAAAATAGCGCGAATAATCAATACCCAAAATACAAGGTTTAAGCCTTCTTTAAGTACGGTAATAATTGCTTGTATAAACACAGGTTGCGCAGCCCATGCGCCGTATATCACCAGCATTAAAGTACTAATTTTGGCAACGGCTACAATAAATGCCAGCAATAGAGAGGCTAAATCAAGCCCACCTAGTCCAGGTATAATTTTACGTAACGGGTTAACTGCAAACGAGGTTGCTTTAACCACAAATTGGCTCATTGGGTTGTAAAAGTCGGCTTTTGCCCACTGTAGCCAAAAACGCAGTAGTACCACCATTAAAAACAAATCAAACAGGGTACTGATCAAAAATTGCATGGCATTCATAGTGTAACCTTCAATAAAAAGTAATTTTAAAGTTCTTTTTCCATTTGCATTGCACGCGCAATACACGCATCCATTGCATCGCTAACTGTTTGCACTAGGCCTTCGCCTTTTAAATGCTCAACCGCAGCATGGGTGGTGCCGCCTTTAGAGGTTACATTAGCGCGTAATTGCGAAATGCTTATCTCTGGTTGGCTCAATGCCATTTCGGCTGCACCTAGCGCAGTTTGCTGCACTAAGCGGCGCGCATCTTCATCGTTAAAGCCAAGTGCTTTCGCTTTTTCTTCAATGGCTTCCATAAATAAGAAAAAGTAAGCGGGCGATGAACCTGTCACAGCAATGACATCGTTAATTTGCGACTCTTGCTCTACCCACACAACAATACCTGTGCACTCAAATACTTGTTGTACAAAGTCGTGCTCTTCGGCTGTTTCATCTGCGCCAAATAAACCCGATACACCACGCCCTAGTAGCGATGGCGTGTTTGGCATACAACGAACCATTTTAACGTTTTGGCCAAGCATTTCGCGTAAACGCTTAACGGTTAAGCCAGCCGCTACCGAAATAAACAGTTTATCACTAAAGTCGATACCCGATTCTTGAAACGATTTACATAAATCGCCCATCATTTGTGGTTTAACAGACAATACAATGACATCAGCATCGCGTAAGGCTTCGTTATTGTCGCTGGTGGTTTTCACCTTGAAATCGTCTGCTACCTTGGCAAGCTTTTCTTGGTTGCGGTTTGTTGCAATGATGTTGTTTGCATTAAAACCGTTTTTTACCATGCCACCAATAATGGCGTAGCTCATGTTACCTGTGCCTATAAATGCGATTGTTTTATCTGACATATGTCTGTTATCACCTTTTAAGTTCGAGTTCCAAAAATATCTGTGCCGATCCTCACCATGGTTGAACCTGCGCTAATGGCGGCTTCAACATCATTGCTCATCCCCATCGACAACGTATCTATATGAGGATATTGGGCCTTTAGTTTATCAAAGCAAGTTTGTAATTGCTCAAAAGATTGACTTTGCTCACTCGGATCGTCGCTTTTAGCCGGAATAGCCATTAAACCACGCAAAGTGAGTTGCTCACATTGGTCAATAAACTCAGCTAGTTCGGGTATTTGCTCTACGCTGCAGCCTGACTTTGCCTCCTCGGCGCTTATATTTACTTGAATAAGCACATTTAAAGGGGCTAGGTTTTCTGGACGTTGACTGTTTAAACGCTTAGCTATTTTTATTCTATCTACGCTTTGTACCCAATTAAAATGTGCAGCAACAAGGGCGCTTTTATTTGATTGAATAGGGCCAATGAAATGCCAAATGATGTCGCTAAATGCGTGTAGTTGAGCTATTTTATCTACAGCCTCTTGAACATAAGACTCACCAAATTGGCGCTGGCCATACTCGTAGGCAGCAATAATATCGTCGCTTGGTTTTGTTTTTGATACTGCTAGCAGCGTAATAGCATCGCTACTACGTTTAGCATTTTTAGCCGCGCTGGCAATTCTAGCGTAGGCGGATGTGAGTCGTTCTGCTATTGTAACCATATATTTATCAGTTAGTTGTGGAGTCATAAATGGATATTACCGAATTATTAGCGTTTAGTGTGCAACACAAAGCATCTGATTTACACTTATCGTCAGGTGTTTCACCTATGATACGCGTAGATGGTGATGTTCGCCGCATTAATATACCTGCACTTGCAGACAAAGATGTAAACAGTCTTGTTTACGACATTATGAACGATAATCAGCGCAAGGACTACGAACAAAATCTAGAAGTGGATTTTTCGTTTGAAGTGCCTAACCTTGCACGATTTCGTGTTAACGCATTTAACTCAAACCGCGGCCCTGCAGCGGTGTTTCGTACCATCCCTAGCGATGTACTGACGCTTGAAGATTTAGGTGCGCCAGATATTTTTAAAACAATATCAGATAACCCGCGTGGTTTAGTATTGGTTACCGGCCCAACAGGTTCGGGTAAATCAACAACGCTTGCGGCTATGGTCGATTATATAAATCAAACAAAACATCACCATATCCTCACCATTGAAGATCCTATCGAATTTGTACACGATAATAAACTCAGTCTTATTAACCAACGTGAAGTGCACCGAGATACGCACAGCTTCTCTAATGCACTGCGCAGCGCGCTGCGTGAAGACCCGGATGTAATCCTAGTTGGTGAGCTACGTGACTTAGAAACCATTCGCCTTGCGATGACCGCCGCAGAAACCGGCCACTTAGTGTTTGGTACGCTACATACCACCTCGGCACCAAAAACGATTGACCGTATTATTGATGTATTCCCAGGTGAAGAAAAAGATATGGTGCGCTCAATGCTTTCTGAGTCACTGCGCGCCGTTATTTCGCAAACACTACTTAAAAAAATTGGCGGTGGACGCGTGGCCGCGCACGAAATTATGATTGGTGTACCGGCGATTCGTAACTTAATTCGTGAAGATAAAATTGCACAAATGTATTCGTCTATTCAAACGGGTGCATCACACGGTATGCAAACCATGGATCAATGTTTAAATAATTTAGTTAATCACGGCATTGTGACAACCGCAGCCGCAAAAGAAAAAGCCCAAGATAAAACCCAGTTTGGTGGCTAAGGACATATTATGAATTTATCTTTAAATCACTTTTTACACATAATGATTGATAAAAAAGGCTCGGATTTATTTGTCTCTAGCCAATTACCAGTCAGTGCAAAAATTAATGGTGAGCTTATCGCTCTTAGTGACGATAAGTTAAGTGATGAGCAATCGCTTGCGCTTGTAGAGTCAGCGATGAGCGATAAACAAAAAAACGAGTTTCATACCACTAAAGAGTGTAACTTTGCGATAGCCACAGACGAAGGGCGTTTTCGTATATCGGCTTTTTGGCAGCGCGATAGAGCGGGTATGGTTATTCGCCGCATTGTAACGCAAATACCAGATATAAGTGATTTAGGACTACCCTCTACACTTACCGATGTAATTATGTCAAAACGCGGGTTAGTGCTGTTTGTTGGTGGTACTGGCACGGGTAAATCAACTTCACTGGCTGCCTTAATTGGCTACAGAAATCGTCATCAGCGTGGCCATATACTCACCATTGAAGATCCGATTGAGTTTGTGCACGAGCACCGTAAAAGTATTATTACTCAGCGCGAAGTAGGGCTTGATACCGACAGCTTTGAGTCGGCACTTAAAAGCTCTTTACGCCAAGCTCCCGATGTTATTTTAATTGGTGAAATACGCTCGCAAGAAACCATGGAATACGCACTGAGCTTTGCCGAAACGGGTCACTTATGTGTGGCTACATTGCATGCTAATAATGCTAACCAAGCCATTGACCGTATTATGCACTTAGTGCCTAAAGAAAAACACGACAAGCTTAAGTACGACTTAGCGCTAAATTTACGCGCCATTGTTGCCCAGCAACTTATTCCCACTTCTGATGGGGAAGGGCGTGTAGCCGCGATCGAAATATTATTAAACTCACCCATGGTGGCAGAGCTAATTAAAAATGGGGACATTGGTGGCATAAAAGAGGCCATGTCTAAATCTAAAGAAATGGGTATGCAAACCTTTGACCAAGCCTTATTTGAGCTATACAAACAGCAACGTATTAATTATGCCGATGCACTGCATCATGCTGATTCGCCAAACGATTTACGCTTAATGATTAAGCTGCGCAATAACGAGCAACAAGGTGCAGGATTTTTACAAGGTGTAACCATAGATGGATTAGATGATAAAAACAGTAATTAACACTGTATTTTATCCATAAAAAAAGCGCCGCTGGGCGCTTTTTTTATGGATAAAATTACTTATAACGTTTTATACCACTGCGGTGTTTTTCGACCTTTAAAATAGATTACGTAATTAAAGGAGTCGGCATTACTTATTCACCATAACTGGCTTCAAAAAAACTCTCTAAAATAATCACTGCCGACATATTATCGACATTTCCTTTCCCTAAATTTCTATAGCCACCGTGTTCAAATAAACGCGCTTTAGCATCGGCGGTTGTGAGTCGCTCATCTTGTGTTTGCACCGGTATGCCGTAATGATTGTGCAAGCGGTTAGCAAACTTTTTAGCCTTAAAGGTTACCTCTTGCGAAGTACCATCCATATTAAGGGGTAACCCGACGACCATTAAGTCGGGTTGCCACTCTTTAACTTGAACCGCAATATGATCCCAATTAGGAATACCATCTTGGGCTTTTACCGCTTTTAGGCTAGACGCACTGCCTGTAAGCTCTTGTCCTATGGCAATACCAATGCTTTTGGTGCCAAAGTCAAAGCCCATTACGGTGCGCTGGCCTTGCGGCTTAAGGTTTTTTTTCGTCATTATCGTTCTTTAAGCATGTCCAGCTTCGCTGCAAAGTTGGCTAACATCAAAGCCCAGCATCGAAACTGCTTTTTCCCAGCGTTTTTCTACCGGCGTATCAAAAATGATCTTCGGATCGGCTTTAATGATCAACCAACTGTTATCTAAAAGCTCTTTCTCAAGTTGTCCTTGCTCCCAGCCCGAATAACCAAGCGTAATAATAAATTGCTCAGGTGCATGGGCGGTGGTTAGGTTGGCAAGTACGTCTTTTGATGTGGTGATCATTATATCACTGCTAAGCTTTTGGCTTGCAGAGTAACCTGGCTGAGGTGAATGAAGTACAAAACCTCGGTCGGTTTTAACCGGACCACCTGCAAACACAGAGACTTGCGCGGCTTGTTGGGTTTTGTCGTTGTCTATTTCTATTTTATCTAAAAGCTCACCAACGGTCACATCAATAGGCTGGTTGATCACCAATCCCATAGCCCCATCTTCATTGTGCTCACAAATATAGGTAACGGCACGTTTAAAAAAAGGGTCTTGCATCGACGGCATAGCGATTAAAAAATGATTTTCTAATGATTGCATAGATTTCACCCTTTTAGTTTATGAATACTTATTGAACTTTGAGTATGGCATAGATATATACGTAGCGTATAAAAAGTCCATTAATTGTATGAAATACTTAAATTAATGGACTTTTAAATGGTGTTTATTTAGCGAGCTTACGCTCAATTGCGTCAAACAAAATACCGGTAATAGATATATCGTAAGCGGCTTCAATTTCACGTACGCAGGTTGGTGCTGTTACGTTAATTTCGGTGAGCTTGTCGCCAATAATATCTAACCCTACAAACACTAACCCTTTTTCTTTAAGCGTAGGGGCAACTGCTTGAGCTATTTTAAGGTCTGACTCGCTAAGTGGGCGGGCTTCACCACGGCCACCTGCAGCTAAGTTACCGCGGGTTTCACCATTTTGTGGAATACGCGCTAAACAATACGGAATAACTTCACCATCAACAACCAATACGCGTTTATCACCTTGTTTGATCTCTGGAATGTAATTTTGCACCATGGCAAAGCGACTACCATGCTCAGTTAAGGTTTCGCAAATAACGCCAATGTTTGCATCATCTTCTTTAATACGAAAAATAGATGCGCCGCCCATGCCATCGAGTGGTTTTAAAATAATGTCTTTATGCTCAGCTAAAAACGCACGTATTTGAGCTTGGCTGCGTGTTACTAGCGTATCTGGCGTATGCTCGCTAAACCATGCTGTAAATAGCTTTTCGTTAGCATCGCGCAGGCTTTGTGGTTTATTAATAATTAACGTACCTTCTTGCTCTGCACGCTCTAAGATATAAGTTGCGTAGATGTACTCCGTATCGAACGGTGGATCTTTTCGCATTAAAATAACGTCTAGGTCGGCAAGCGCGATTGTGGTCTTTTCTTCAAGTTCGTACCACTTTTCGGTGTTGTTAAATACCTGCGCTTTTGCTGCGGTTGCATACGATTTACCTTGGCGAAGCGATAAGTCATCCATCTCCATGTAGTAAATTTCGTAGCCTCGTTTTTGCGCTTGCATCATCATTGCAAAACCGGTGTCTTTTTTGATGTTAAATCCACTAATAGGATCAGAAATAATACCTAACTTTATCGCCATGCGCTGTGCCTTAATCTAATTATAATGACTACTAGAGTGCTAATAGTTTTAATATGAGGGTGCCATTGAGCTATTTCAATTAGCTAAATCGCCAAATTGTAATTGTAATGCACTTAAGACCGTTAAAGCGGCCGTTTCTGTTCGTAAAACACGCGGCCCTAAGCGAATATCAACAAAGTGCTGATCTTTAGTTTGCAGCATTTCTTCATCGGTAAAGCCGCCTTCAGGGCCTACTAAAAAGCGTACACCGGCGCTTGGAACGGTTATTGTTTTAATGCTGTGCTCGGCACGAGGGTGCAAAGTGAGCTTAATGGCGTCTGTTTGTTGTTCAAGCCATTGCTTTAAATCAACCGGTGTGTGAACAACTGGCACAAAGTTACGCCCTGATTGTTCGGCGGCTGAAATTGCAATTTTTTGCCATTGTTGGTGTTTTTTTTCTAACCGGTCGCCACTGAGTTTAACGCCACAGCGCTGACTAAAAATAGGCGTGATTTCGCTAATGCCAAGTTCAACAGATTTTTGGATGGTAAAGTCCATTTTGTCGCCACGTGATACGCATTGCCCTAAATGAATTTTAAGCGGCGACTCGACATCATGCTCATCAAAACGTTGTGGCATAACAACAACTGATTTTTTAGTTACCTCAATAATTTCACTGAAGTATTCACCGCCTTCGCCATTAAAAATAGACACATGTTCGCCTACTTTCATGCGCAATACGCGGCCAATATGGCCCGCTGCATCGTCGTTTAAAGAAACCGGGGTGTTTAAGGCAATACTCGATGCCTGATAAATATGAGGTACTCGCATGGGGGTCACTTATTTTATAGCGTAAAGGTGTATAGCGCTATGGTAAGTAAGCGGGGCGTTGTACGCAATTATTTATTTTTGTTTAAGTGCCTTGGCAAGTGCGATTAAATCTTTAGGTGTTTCGGCAATATCGGTATCGCACGATAAGTGATTTTTAAAGCCTTCGTCAGTAATACGATTAAATGTATAGCCGTTGTCGTCAAAGCTAACTACGTAGCGTTTTTCATGCAGGGAGTTATATATAAAACGTTGTTTGTCGTCGGCAAGTAGATAGTCGGTGTTATTAAATAACACGCCCTGAATATCGTGGTGCTCGTGCAGGTAAGTGGCCAGTTCAGATACGCTAATTTCGTTTTCTAGGTCGCAATAGCAATAGTCTTTAATGAGTTCGTCAAACATCATTTTTACCAGCTTACGGGTGTTACTGCCTGCAACTATTAAGGTGCTGGGTGTATTGGGTGCCGCGTGCTTAAAATAATACTCGGCAAATGTACGACTAAATTCGTTATCTATATCAATTAACAAATAGTTAGTTACTTCAAATGACATAGGGCCCCGTTGCTTTATGCAAATGTGTTATGCCAGTTAACTAAACACGGGGCGCTTGGCGACTTATTTAATAGCGTGGCGTTAAAGTGAAAACATGCTAATAAGTAAATAGCCTATAGCACAAAAAACAGCAAACTCAATGCATGCTATGCCTATATTGTCCTGATGGTCGACCTCTAAAGCGGCATCAATATTGGGTAATGAAATTGCTTTTATTACAAAACTTAAACAATATAATAACACCCACATTACACCGCAATGCATTACCAGTGTAAATATATTTTCGACCATTTTTCCATTTTGAAAGGCCGCACTAGATAATCCTGCATACACGGCTAGGGCTAAACCTATTGATTTTCCTGCGTATCTAATGCCAATAGAGGTGTTTTCAAGGTTAAAGTTACTTTGCAGTGAGGCACCTTGGTTTGCTTTAGCGAAGCGGTATTCACGTATTTTGCTATCTAGCGCAAACATCCCTTGTAGCGTAAAAAAGCTAACAAAAGCAATAAGTAAGTTACTAAACCCTTGTGCGTGAGTCCAGGTATACAAGCCAAGTGCAATAATACAGTTGGCTAATAACATACCAGAATCAACCAATGCAGCGCATACATTTTGCTTTAATATAGCAGCTTCTTCATTAAATCTGTGTAATATCCATTTTCTATGAATTAAATGTCCGGCTTTTATAAATGTAAATAATAGAACAATTAAAATAACCACTTTTAATGGATTATGTTGTGCCGTACTCATACTTATTTCATCAAATAAAAACGCCATAGTGGCAATAACCACGGTAATTTCTGAGGCGAAACTAATCCCCATTGCAAAATTATCATGCTGCGCTAGTTCATCTTTAAGTGCCTGTTTTGCTTTTATTTGAGCGACAATTCTAAGACTAAAAATAGTAATGCATATAACCGCAAAACTAATGGCAATCGCAACTAAACTAGTGTTAGATAATGATAAATATGACATGCTGATCCTAAGTAGAGATAACCTTTCTTGGTTTTAGTTATTCTAGTATGGTTAGCGCATATATAAAAGAGAGGATTGATGAGTAACAAAATGCAACTTCCTATTCAATTACAAAAACTTGGCTCAACACGCTTTGCACAGCTGTATCCGCAGCAACCTATACAAGAAGAAGTTGTAAAATTATGTGCTTTGAGCGACTTTGCTTTTCGTAGTTTAGAGTCGCAACCTCAATTAAAAGACTGGTTAATAAACCCCGATGAGCAATTTAGCCGAGACGTGCCCGCGCCATTCGACGGCCTTGACTTGCAGCAGGTAGATGAAAACCAGTGCAATAAGATTTTAAGACAGTACCGAGAAAAATACTGGTTAAAAGTAGCGTACCTCGATTTGTGTTGCGATAACCCAATCAGTGACAGCATAAAATACATAAGCCTATTAGCTGATATGCTAATTAATAGCGCAAATAGATGGGCTCATGCGCAAACGGCAAAAACAGCAGGGGAGCCATTAGATGAGCAAGGTAACTCTTTGCCTTTAATGGTTTTAGGCATGGGTAAATTGGGCGGCCACGAGCTTAATTATTCATCAGATATAGATTTGATTTTTGCTTATCCGCGCAATGTACCGACCCAAGGTGGGCGTAAACGTATTGAAGCCCAAGTGTTTTACACCAAAGTAGCGCAAAAACTGATTAATGCACTTAATCAAGTAACCGGTGATGGCCAAGTATTTAGGGTTGATATGCGCTTGCGCCCATTTGGTGAAAGTGGGCCTTTAGTGATGAGCTTTCACGCCATAGAAGATTACTACCAAGAGCAAGGGCGCGATTGGGAACGTTACGCCATGCTAAAAGGGCGGCTAATTGGCACACCCAATCAATATTGGGATGAATTTATTCAACTTTTAAAGCCCTTTGTTTATCGTCGATATATTGATTTTTCGGTGATCGAATCGCTCAGAAAAATGAAGCTTATGATAGCCCAAGAGGTTCGCCGAAAACGCCTGACCAACAATATAAAACTAGGTGCTGGTGGCATTCGCGAGGTTGAATTTATTGTACAAGCTTTGCAAATGGTCCGTGGTGGGCGAGAAGCTAACTTACAAACCCAATCATTACTGTACGCCTTAGAGCAGTTAACGTTAAACCAAGCGATGGATGAGCAAGAAGCGAATGAGCTAAAGCGCAACTACTTACACTTACGTAAAGTAGAGCAATACTTGCAAATGTTTGACGATCAACAAACACAAACCCTGCCCGATGATGAGCTTAATCAAGAGCGCTTAAATTACTTACTCGAGTCTGAAAGTTTTAACCATACCATGAGCGATATTGAGCAGGTCATGGCTAAAATTCACGATGAATTTTTATTGGTGATAGGGGAGGAAACCGTTCCCCTTGATACCTGCGAAGGTGCGTTTATAAGTGCTTGGGATCATGGTGATGTTAGCTTTTTAAACGATATAAAAGAGCAATGGCAAGTGCCACTTCATGATTTTAAACAACGTTTGAGTAAGGTGAATATAGGTAATCGTGGGCGAGATATTCTCGACAAACTAATGCCTTTATTGCTCAAACAGCTCAGTGACTTTAATGCCAGCGGTGAAACATTTACCTTGGTATGTCAAATTTTAAATAAAATTGTATCGCGTACTGCTTACCTTGAACTACTGTACGAAAACCAAGGTGCGCTAAAGCAGCTTGTTTTATTATGTTGCCATAGTAAATGGATAGGGGAGCATATTTCCCGTTATCCTATTTTGCTTGATGAACTAATAGACCCTGCTGCGCTTTACAAACCTACGCCGTTGAGCGCCTATAAAGATGAAATACGACAATATTTTTTGCGTATAGAACACGACGACCTAGAGCTACAAATGGAAGCGCTTAGGCAATTTAAGCAAACGCATCAATTACGTATTGCGGCTG
>NZ_AUTO01000098.1:0-22591 GCF_000498055.1 Pseudoalteromonas sp. TB51 | reverse complement strand
GAGGCTGTGGTAGACCAAGCCGTTAATATAGCGTGGTATAACACGGTTAAGCGCTTTGGCATGCCACCAAATACAGATGATGAGCACAAAGGCTTTGCCGTTATTGCGTACGGTAAAACGGGCGGCTTTGAAGTAGGCTACGACTCCGACCTAGACCTTGTGTTTGTGCATAATCATGACGGTAATAGCAGCACCAATGGCGATAAATCGATTACCTCACGACAGTTTTATTTAAAACTTGCACAGCGCTTAATGCATTTATTTAATACCCGTACCGCCTCGGGCATATTGTATGAGCTTGATACACGCCTGCGCCCTGAAGGCGCCTCTGGTTTATTAGCTATTAACTTAGAGAGCTTTAATCATTATCAGCAAACCCAAGCATGGACTTGGGAGCACCAAGCGCTTGTGCGCGCCCGCGTTATATTAGGCCAAGATGAGCTAAGAGCGCGCTTTGCACAAATTCGTAAAGAGATATTATGTGCCCCACGCGATGTAGATACACTCAAACAGGATGTGCTTAAAATGCGCGAAAAAATGCGCACGCACTTAGCTAAGGGAAACTCTGAGCAATTTGATTTAAAACAAGATGTAGGCGCCATGACCGACATTGAATTTATAACTCAATACCTAGTGCTCAAAAACGCAAATCAGTTTAGCCAGCTAACGGTGTTTTCCGATAATGTAAGAATACTCACAGACGCTGCCGCGATTGGTTGTATCACTGAAACTCAAAAGCAGCAGTTAATTCAGGCTTATATTGATTATCGCTCACGTTACCACGTTTTAAGCCTAAATCAGCAAGGTCGCTTAGTGTCGCGTAAGGAGTATCAAACCGATATAGAAAGTGTAACGGCATGCTGGAATGCAATATTTGAACTAGAAACATAAACACTAAAAACCCAAGCACAGGCTTGGGTTTTTATTATGTATGGGGTTGGTTTATTTACGCTGCTAAGTATTAAGCTTTAAACAATTGCTGCGCACAAATTCAGAAGGTAATTCAGTGATCACCGCTGCGCGCTGTCTGAAGCAAAAAAAAGTATAAACTTCATTTTCAAAGTCATCATTAATTGCACTACCAACTTGATAAAGCGCTGAGGTAAAACTGCTATCAACCCTAAAATGATCTTTTACAACGTAGTCTTTACTCAAATACCAATATAATTGAATACCTTCGCTTTTAGCGTATTGGTTAAGTACGTCTTTTAACGTTGAGCCGTTTTCAAAGCGTCTTGGTGCACTTGTTCCTGTCCAGCTAGCCGGCATCGGGTCAACGGCTCTGCCGCGCTCTGCTAAAACACGATCAAGTGTTTGCTCGGGCTTTTTAAGTTGTAGTACAAACTTATCGCGCTCCCTATCGGATTTAACTTGGTTACGGATAGACGAATAAAAGCGAGAAAGCCCCTCGGCAGCTGCGTTTTTACTCTCTTTTATGTCAAACAATGGACCCGTACCAACTAACACATAGGTAGCTAGTAAGATTAATGCAACTGCTAGTATTAAATGCTTAACCCAAAACCACATAACTCATGCTCATTTATTATCATTATTTATTTATACCACTACTTTTTATAAAAAGAAGGGGTATTTTTATCAGGGCGTGTTTTAAAACGGCGGTGCAGCCACATGTATTGCTCAGGCGCAGCGTTAATTGATTGCTCAACGCGCTGATTTACACGTGTTACATCTGCTTTATCATCGCCGCTTGGGAAATTTTTAAGCTCAGGTACTATTTCTAAATGGTATTTACCGTGCTCATCACGACGACTAATTAGGCTCATGGTTTCGCAGTGTTTACTTGCTGCAAAAAGTAATGTGCCTGTAGTGGTGGCTGTATCTGGTACTGCGTAAAAAGGCACAAATTCACAGCGGTTACGGCCGTAGTCTTGGTCGGGTAGGTAATAACACACCTTTTTATTTTTTAGTGACTTTAACAAGCCTTTTACGTCTTTTCGTCCAATTAAATACTCGTTAGAACGAAGACGGCCATTGGTTGTAAAGTATTCCATGAGTGCATTGTTGTGTGGGCGGTAAAACCCCAGCCCTTGGCATTTAGTGCCCATAACACGACTCGCCATTTCTAAATGCAAAATATGCGGCACCAATAGCAGTACGCCTTTACCTTGAGCCTGCACACGCTCAAAGTGCTCTAATCCTTTAATAGAGCCATACGCTTTTTTAACGCGCCACTGCGGCCACCACCAAGCCATGCCAGTTTCAACCATGGCAATTCCGGTGTTTTCCATATTTTTTAGCACAAGCTGTTGTTGCTCAGCTTCGCTCATATCAGGAAAACACAGCTTTATATTAACCTCGGCAATATGGCGACGACGTTTCATAAATTTATGTACTAAGCGCCCCAATAACTTACCTAAGCTGAGCTGAATTTTTTGTGGCAACCACGAAATCAAATACAAAAAGAAAACGCCAATCCACGTTAACCAATAACGAGGGCCTAAAAACGAGGCTTTAAAAGGAGATGAGGTGACCACAAAATACTCTCTAAAATAAAAACGCTAGTTTAACGCTTAGTGTTATAAAATACAAAAAGCCAGCAATGGCTGGCTTTAAACGTTACTTTTTAACTTATTAGGCTTTTTTTAAGCCTTGGTTAATACCCAGTAAATCGGCACTTGTTAGTGTACCTGCAGCTTGCTTTAAGCGAAGCGTAGATAACACGTAACGATAGCGTACATCAGCTAGGTTTCGCTTAGCATCATACAAGTTTTGCGTGCTTACAAGCACATCAACAATAGTACGCGTGCCTACTTCAAAACCAGCTTCTGTTGCTTTAAGCGCACTTTGCGCTGATACCACAGCTTGCTCCAGAGCTTTGTAAGTCGCGATGTCTGATACAACCTGGTTGTATGAGGTAATAACGGTACGCGTTACGGCGCGGTAATTTGTTTCGTAATCTTGGCTGGCTGAAACATAAAACGCACGGGCTTGTTTAGTTGCAGCTACGGTTGCGCCGCCTGTGTACAGAGGAACACTTAAATTAACGGCAACCGATGTTGAGTCGGCACGTGGTTGGTCGTTAAAGCTTAAACCATTTATATTTTGGTCAGTTAAAGAATCACCGTAGCTGGCATCAAGTGTTAGCTTTGGGTAGTGGCCAGCTTTAGCAAGCGTGATCTGATCTTTAGCAATATCAACCGTGACTTTAGCCACTTGTAAGCTGATATTATTGTTCTCAGCTACTTTTACAAAGTCAGTCGATTTTTTAACCGGTTTTACTGTTGAAAATGTTTCTGTGTTTAAAAAATCAAGTTTTGCGTGGTACTTACCGGTTATTTCACGCAGTTGCTCGCGTGCGGTTTCAACGGCATTACTGGCAATAATTTCTTGTGCTACTGAGTTATCGTATTGTGCTTGCGCTTCGTGAACATCTGTAATCGCTGTAAGGCCAACTGCGTAGCGCTGTTTGGTTTGCTCTAACTGGCGTTCAATGGCACGCTTTTCGGCTTGCACAAATTCAAGGTTATCAATGGCGCTTAATACGTTAAAATAGCCTTCAGCAACGCGCACAATTAAGTTTTGTTTTGCGTTATCGTATTGCGCATTGGCTTGCAGCGCTTGTTTTTCGGCAATATCGAGTGTATTCCATGCGCCTAAGTCGAATAAGGTTTGGCTTAAACTAACACCACGCGTGAATTGGTCGGTATCGCTGTTTATTTTAACTTGGTCAGCTAAATCACCGACGCTTTGAAAAGAGGTGGAATCGCTTTTTTCATAGCCCATGCTTACGCCAATTTGGGGCAGTAATGCGCTCATTGCTAAATCGCTCTCGTAAGATTGCGCATCTGCTTGGGCTTTTGCTTTTAAAACAGTGGGATCGTTAGCAGTAGCAATTTCAAAAACTTGCATTAAATCTTCAGCACTTGCTGTGGTTGTGCCTAATGCGCACGACAAACTAACGAGCGCTGCAAGGATGTTCTTTTTCATGTTAGGTTCAGTCCTTAGACAAATTTTGTACTAAAAGCATGGTAACGTGTTTTGCTTAATAACTAAAAAAGAAATTAGTAAAACTGTATGTTCAAATGTAACAGAATATATTAACAAACTTTAATCGTTTAAATAAGCGGGATGTATAATATGGCAGATAAAAGCTTGGTTCAATTTACACATAAGGATGTGAGCTTAAAAGCAGTTAAAAGTCTGTATAATGGCTTTTTTAAGGTGGATATGTATGAGTTTGAGCATAGCCTGTTTAATGGTGGTACATCGCAACTTATAAAGCGCGAAATACTAGAGCGGGGCGATGCAATCGCTGTTCTACCTTATGATGTAACTACGCAAAGTGTACTTTTAATAGAGCAAATACGTATTGGCGCTATTAACAGCAAACACTCGCCCTGGCTGCTAGAATGTATTGCCGGTATGACCGATGGCAGTACCGATTACGAAGGGGTGGTAAAAAAAGAAGCCTATGAAGAGGCTGGACTTGAGCTTACTGATCTCGAATTTATGCTCTCTTACCTTTCAAGTCCGGGTGGTACCACTGAGCGCTTACATTTATACCTAGCACGGGCAGATTTAAGCCAAGTACAAAGTGGTGTATATGGCCTTGAAAGCGAAGGTGAAGACATTAAAACCCATATTTTAAGCCTTGATGATGCGCTTTCGCGCCTCAATAACGGTGAAATAGATAACGCGGCAACGGTAATCTGTTTACAGTGGTTGGCGTTAAATCGTGAAAAAATAAGCAGTAAGTGGACATAATTTTAACTTTTTAATACGGCGGTACTTTGACAGCACTTTTAGCAACCCAACGATATATTCAGAGCCTCCCAAAGTACATGACGCTTTGCGAGCATAATTACGTACGTCTTTCAAAACTATTACCTAAAGAGCGCAGCGCTAATAGTGTGCGTAAAGTTAAATTAGGTCATAGTGAATTTGCCATTATCATTGACGATAGTGCTAAGTACACACTGGATATTTCTATCAAACAGCTAACAGGGATGGTTAAAGGCGTTTCTCCTTTGTATTTAACAGTCAGGCTTTATCAAGATGCAAAAGTGGCTGAAATTATTCACCACGATTATCATCAACGGATAAAGCCATCTTATGGTTATCCAAATCCTAAAATGCACCAAAAAGATGAAAAGTATCAACTTAATGCATTTTTATATGACTGGTTAGTAGCCTGTGTAGAGCATGGCCGAGCAGTACTAAACTGGGATATAAACAATGGCTTGGTTTGATGAGCATTATCACTTTAACCGCTCATCGCTGCGTGTTGCGCATATAACCGATAGCCATTTATTTGCCGACCCTAACGCAGAGTACTTTAACGTAAACACCGCCGCACATTTTGCACAAGCATTAGCGCACATGGCCACGCAGTCATTAGATGCGGTTATATTTGGTGGTGATTTAACACAAGATCATAGTTTTGAATCTTATTTATTATTTGCTGAGCTTATTAATAACGCTGATTTTACCTGCCCAGTATTTTGGGTACCAGGCAATCATGATGAGATTGCCATGCTTAATCGCATCAGTGGTGGGCAAATAGTGTCACCTAAACGCATTATCGCACAAGGATTTGAGCTGCTACTTATAAACTCAAAAGGCCCTACACCTGCAGGGTGGGTGTCTAGCGAGCACTTAAATGAAATCGCGGATTGTTTAGCAAGTTCGCAATCGCAGCATGTGGTGTTTTGTCATCACAACCCGCTTGCTATTAATGGCTATCTTGATAAACACATGCTTGAAAACGGCCCGCAATTATTAAACGTGTTAGTTAATAGTGCTAATGTAGCGGCGTTGCTGCACGGTCATGTGCATAATCACTATACGCAAACTTTTAGAGAGCTGAGTATTTATGCAACGCCCGCCAGTTCGGTGCAATTTACAAAAAATTGCCCGCAATGGCAGCAAGAAAACCACGGCCCCGCTTATCGAATGTTGCATTTAACTACACAGGACAATGCTTTAACAGTTAAAACGGATGTTGTATGGTTAAACGCGTAATTTATATTCATGGCTTTAATAGTTCTGAAAAATCATATAAAGCTGTGCGCTTTGGCGAGCTTATGGCAAACTATGACGTTGACTATTGCGTACCGCGTTTAAATCACGAGCCCTTACAAGCTATTTTACAGCTTGAGCATTTATTAACGCCAGATACCGCGTTACTTGGGAGCTCACTAGGTGGGTTTTATGCCACCTACTTGTCGCAGCGTTATAACCTGCGAGCAGCATTAATAAACCCAGCAGTAGCACCGTTTAACTTATTAGCGCCGCTTATTGGCCACAATTATAATCCGTATCAAGATTATCATTATGAGTTAAATACCAGCCACATGGATGCTTTAAAAGCATTGTATGTGCCTAAATTAACATCCCCCGAATTGCTCTATTTGTTGCAGCAAACGGGAGATGAAGTGTTAAATTATCAACACGCAGTAAATTATTTTTCACAATGCAAACAGTTAGTTGAGTTTGGTGGCGATCACAGCTTTGTTGGTTTTGAACGCACCTTAGATAGTATTGTAGAGTTTCTTAAATTACCTAAAACAAATTAGCCTAAGCGCATATAAAGATAAAAATTATGAGTCAGCAAAATTATAACGCCGAAGCCATTGAGGTTCTCAATGGATTAGAGCCGGTAAAACGCCGCCCTGGTATGTATACCGACACGGTACGTCCAAACCATTTAGGCCAAGAGGTTATCGATAACAGTGTCGATGAAGCCATGGCGGGCCATGCCACTAAAATTGATGTGGTCTTACACGAAGATAACTCTCTTGAAGTTATAGACGATGGCCGTGGTATGCCTATAGATATTCACCCTGAGGAAGGTATTCCTGGGGTGGAGCTGATTTTTACCAAGCTGCATGCAGGTGGTAAATTCTCTAACAAAAACTATCAGTTTTCGGGCGGTTTACACGGGGTAGGTATTTCGGTTGTAAATGCGTTATCGCACCGTGTTGAAGTAACGGTAAGGCGCGACGCTCAACAATTTAGAATGGCCTTTGAAAACGGCGATAAAGTTGAAGACTTAAATGTCATTGGCACTGTTGGTAAGCGCAACACCGGTACAACCGTTCGATTTTGGCCCGATGCGAGTTACTTTGACTCAGCTAACTTTTCAATTACTAAATTAAACCACCTATTAAAAGCTAAAGCGGTTTTATGCCCAGGCTTGCGCATTAAGTTTGTTAATAAGCAAACTAAAGAAACGCAAGAATGGTTTTACGAAACAGGCTTAAAGGATTACTTAATTGAAGCTGTTAAAGGCTTTGAAGTACTGCCAAAAGACCCATTTGTAGGCGAGTTTTCAAGCTCGATTGAAGGGGCTGATTGGGCTGTTGTATGGCAACCTGAAGGCGGCGAGTCGATTGCTGAGAGCTATGTAAACCTTATTCCTACCGCACAAGGTGGTACTCACGTAAATGGTTTGCGCCAAGGCTTACTTGAAGCAATGCGCGAATTTTGTGAATTTAGAAACTTATTACCGCGTGGCGTAAAGCTTACCCCAGATGATATTTGGGAGCGCTGTAGCTATGTGTTATCGGTAAAAATGCAAGACCCACAATTTGCCGGCCAAACCAAAGAAAAGCTTTCTTCTCGCTCATGTGCAGCGTTTGTATCGGGTGTGGTTAAAGACTCATTTAGCTTATGGTTAAACGAGCACACAGACACTGCAGAATTGCTTGCTGAACTGTGTATTTCAAATGCACAGCGCCGGTTGCGAGCGGCTAAAAAAGTAGTGCGTAAACGCGTTACCTCAGGCCCTGCGTTACCCGGTAAACTAACCGACTGTAGTGCCGCCGATAACGACCGTACCGAACTATTTTTGGTAGAGGGTGACTCAGCAGGTGGCTCGGCTAAGCAGGCACGCGATCGTGAGTTTCAGGCAATAATGCCACTGCGCGGTAAAATTTTGAATACGTGGGAAGTTGAATCAGGGCAAATATTAGCCTCGCAAGAGGTGCATGATATTTCGGTGGCGCTGGGTATTGACCCAGACTCAACTGATTTAACCGGCCTGCGTTATAATAAAATTTGTATATTGGCCGATGCTGACTCGGATGGACTACACATTGCCACCTTATTGTGTGCTTTGTTTGTGCGCCATTTTCCGCAACTGGTTAAAACAGGGCATGTATACGTAGCTATGCCACCGCTGTTTAGAATCGACATTGGTAAAGAGGTGTATTACGCCCTCGATGAAGATGAAAAAACAGGTATTTTGGCCCGCATAGAAGCAGAGAAAAAACGCGGTAAAGTAAACGTGCAACGATTTAAAGGGCTGGGCGAAATGAACCCGCTGCAGCTGCGCGAAACGACAATGGACCCAAACACTCGCCGCTTAGTGCAACTTACGCTAGATGAAGAAGAGCAAACATTAGAAATGATGGATATGCTACTTGCTAAAAAGCGCTCGTCAGACAGACGCCAGTGGCTAGAAGATCACGGTAATAAAGCACAGGTATAATAAGCTTGTGTTTAACACTTGGAGAGGCAAATGAATAAAATACTAGGAAGTTTATTATTGCTTGGCTTAACAACAGCCCCAGCAATGGCAAAAGACATACTAGACAAACTCACCGTAGCACCTGGGTTTGAGGTAAGCTTATTTGCTGATGATGTTGAAAATGCACGCCAAATAGCAGTATCAAAAAAAGGCATTGTTTACGCAGGTTCGCGCAAAGCAGGAAATGTGTATGCGTTAATCGATCATAACAGTGATGGCGTAGCAGATAAAAAAATGGTGATTGCTGAGGGGCTAAACATGCCCTCAGGTTTAGCAATTAAAGATGGCGACTTATACGTAGGTGAAGTACACCGTATTATTCGCTTTAAAAACGTAGACACGCAGTTAAAAGACCCTAAATTTGACGTAGTTTACAACGCGTTGCCATCGGATCGTCACCACGGGTGGAAGTTTTTACGCTTTGCACCCACCGGAGAGCTTATTATTCCGGTTGGTGTTCCGTGTAATATATGCGCCGAAGATGAGCGTTACGGGCGTATTTTTGCACTTGATGTAGAAACCAAACAAATTAAAACAATAGCCCAAGGGGTACGTAACTCAGTGGGGTTTGACTTTCATCCAAGCACGCAAGCATTATGGTTTAGTGATAATGGCCGTGACATGATGGGTGATGATATTCCACCTGATGAAATTAACCGCGTAAGTAAAGAAAACGAGCACTTTGGTTTTCCTTACGTTCACGCCGGTGCCATTGCAGATCCTGAGTTTGGTAAAGGTAAAAACATTAGCGACTACAGCCCGCCAGCGCTTGCGCTAGGTGCTCACGTTGCGCCACTTGGCATTCATTTTTATACCGGTAAACAGTTCCCGGGCTCTTACAAAGAGCAGCTATTTGTTGCTGAACATGGCTCGTGGAATCGTACTAAAAAATCAGGTTATAAAGTGGCTGTAGCCAATGTAGAGCAAGGGCGTATTACTAAATACACGCCATTTATTACCGGCTTTATGCATAACGAAACAACCTTTGGACGCCCAGTTGCATTTGCACAATTAAATGACGGCAGTCTGCTAATAAGCGACGATTACGCAAACGTGATCTACCGCGTAAGCTATAAGAAAAACTAGGTAAGCTTTAATGAGTGATACAGATACCTTGCTAATGCAAGGAATTGAACAACAAACAATGGGGCGTTTTACCGAAGACGCCTACTTAAATTACTCTATGTACGTAATTATGGACCGTGCATTACCGCATGTTGGTGATGGTTTAAAACCGGTTCAACGTCGTATTATTTATGCTATGAGTGAGCTGGGTTTATCGGCCGCTGCTAAATATAAAAAATCGGCTCGTACGGTAGGTGATGTATTAGGTAAATACCACCCGCATGGCGACAGTGCCTGTTACGAGGCTATGGTATTAATGGCACAGCCGTTTTCTTACCGTTACCCATTAGTCGATGGGCAAGGTAACTGGGGGGCAGCAGATGACCCTAAATCGTTTGCGGCAATGCGTTATACCGAAGCACGCTTATCAAAGTTCTCTGAGGTATTACTTAAAGAACTAGGCCAAGGCACCGTTGATTGGACGCCAAACTTTGACGGCACCATGGACGAGCCATTAGTGTTACCGGCGCGCTTACCGCATATTTTGTTAAATGGCGTAACGGGTATTGCTGTAGGTATGGCAACCGATATTCCACCACATAATGTGCGTGAAGTAGCCAGTGCCTGTTGTTTATTACTTGATAAGCCTAAAACCGAGCTTGATGAGTTACTTGAGCTTGTACACGCACCTGATTATCCAACCGACGCTGAAATAATTACTCCAAAAGCCGATATTCATAAAATATACAAAACCGGCCGAGGCTCAATTAAAATGCGCGCGGTGTATACTGAAGAACATGGCGATATTGTTATTACTGCGCTACCGCATCAGTGTTCAGGGGCTAAAGTGCTTGAGCAAATAGCAGCGCAAATGAATGCTAAAAAGCTGCCAATGGTCGCTGATTTACGAGATGAGTCTGATCACGAAAATCCAACCCGTATTGTGATTGTACCGCGTTCAAACCGCATTAAAGCTGAGCCGTTAATGGCGCACTTATTTGCCACCACCGACCTTGAAAAAAACTACCGTGTAAACTTAAACATGCTAGGCCTTGATGGCCGCCCGCAAGTAAAAGACCTACGCAGTATTTTATCTGAGTGGCTAACGTTTAGACGCGAAACAGTACGCAGGCGCTTACAGCACCGTTTAGATAAAGTACTGGCACGATTGCATATTTTAGAAGGTTTACTTGCTGCCTTTTTAAATATTGATGAAGTAATTGAAATTATTCGCACAGAAGATAAACCAAAACCTGTGTTGATGGAGCGCTTTGATTTAACCGATACTCAAGCCGAAGCCATTTTAGAGTTAAAACTTCGTCATTTAGCAAAACTAGAAGAATTTAAAATACGTGGCGAGCAAGATGAACTGGCTAAAGAGCGTGACAAGTTAGAGCTAACGCTTGGCTCAGACCGTCGTATGTCAACGCTTCTTAAAAAAGAAATTCAAGAAGCGGCCGACATGTATGGCGACGATCGCCGCTCACCTGTTATTGAGCGCGTAGAAGCTAAAGCACTGAGTGAAAAAGATTTAATTCCTTCAGAGTCGGTAACAGTCGTGCTTTCTGATAAAGGCTGGGCACGTGTTGGTAAAGGCCATGACATTGATGTAGAAGGGCTTAATTACCGTGCTGGCGATGAATACAAAGCCTCCGCTAAGGGTAAGAGTAATCAGCCTGCGGTATTTTTAGACTCAGCAGGGCGTGCATTTGCAACCGATGCGCACAGCTTGCCATCAGCACGTAGCCAAGGCGAGCCGATGACTGGGCGCTTTAACCTCACCACTGGGGCTAATTTTGAGCACGTGGTAATGGGTGAAGATAATCAAGTGCTACTTATGGCCTCTGACGCGGGTTATGGCTTTATTACTGACTTTAAAGATTTAGTAAGTAAAAATAAAAACGGTAAAGCCTTGGTGAGCGTGCCTAAGGGCGGAATTTTACTCTCACCCATCAGAGTAAACGATGTAGCAACCGATTACTGCATGGCCATTTCGAACGAAGGGCGCATGCTGTTATTCCCACTGCGCGACTTACCAAAACTGGGTAAAGGTAAAGGTAATAAAATTATCTCTATTCCAGGGGCTAAAGTGCAAGCACGTGAAGAGTTTGTCAAAGTGCTGGCGGTGGTACCACAAGGCAGTAGCGTTACCCTTCATGCTGGTAAACGAAAGCTAACGCTTAAACCGAGCGACTTGGAACATTATCATGGCGAGCGCGGGCGTAGAGGTAATAAGTTACCGCGAGGCTTACAGCGTGTTGATGAAGCAGTGGTGGAGTTTACGCCGGCAGATGAGCAAAGTGATGACACATTAGTCGAAGAATAAACCCGAAATATACACCTCTAACGGCCTGCTTTTGCAGGCCGTTTTTGTTTATGCTGTATTTTTCAGCTTACAGCTGTTCGCTATTGTCTCGTGATCGTCATAAAATCACGTTATAATAGTGAAATATGCGTGGCTTATAGCGCATTGCACACACATTTTGGAGAGAAGTTTGTTAGCTGTTATACGTGTTTTAATTATGGTGCTGTTTATATTTTTCAGCTGCGTGTTTGGGTTGTTATTGTCGATTGTGAGACCGTTTCACCCTAATAATGTGCATGTGATAGCCGGCTGGTTTGGCTCAATGGCTAAAATGTTAGGGGTTAAACTTGTCCTTAAACGCCACCCTGATGCGCTCAATATTGGCCCTGCGGTTTACCTATCAAACCATCAAAACAATTACGATTTATTTACTGTATCGGCTATGGTGCCTGAAAACTGCGTTAGCTTAGGCAAAAAAAGCTTAAAGTGGATCCCATTTTTTGGACAACTTTACTGGTTGTCGGGCAACATATTGATCGATAGAGCTAATCGCTCAAAAGCGGCAGGTACAATTTCAAAAGCCGCTGAAAAAATTAAACAAAAAGGCCTATCTATTTGGGTATTTCCCGAAGGCACAAGAAGCTATGGCCGCGGTTTACTGCCATTTAAAACCGGTGCATTTCACACCGCTTTAAGCGCAGATGTACCCATAGTACCGGTATGTATGAGCACAACTGATAAAACTATTAAGCTAAACCGCTGGGATAATGGTACAATTTACATTGAAATGTTAGCGCCTATATCACTTGATAAAAAAGTGAGTGCCCGTGAACAGGCCACCCAAGTGCATAGTATTATGGCTGCTAAAATAACTGAATTAGATGCTCAAGCGAGAGATAAATAATGGAAAACTGGCGTGAAATAAGTGAAGACATCGTAAGTTCACTACTTGAAGATGGCTCTGATCCTGAAATACTTTATGAAGTTGAGCATCATTTTGTATGCGAAGATTTTAGCAAATTAGAGCAAGCGGCACTGGCTGCCTTTAAATTAGGCTACGATGTTGAAGAACCGGCAGAGCTTGAGCTAGAAGATGGCAGCAAAATTTGGAGCTTTGATATTGTAGTCGAAGCTGAGCTAGACGTTGAAGTTATAATGGAAGACGTTGATAAACTTGCAGCGCTAGCTGTTGAGTGTGGCGTTGAATACGACGGTTGGGGCACTTACTTTCAAGAGTAAGGCGTTAGCTAGTTGATAAAGGCGAGCATTTATATATGCTCGCTTTTTTTGTGCACAGAGTAAATATGACTCTTTAAACCGCAGCCTATTTTCAGATATTAATTCATTTTTAGTGTAATGGCGCATTAATACCCCCCTTTATTTTGCCTTATTTAACGGCAAAAATTTAATACTTTTCGTGTTACCAATTTCATTTTTGTTATAACCAATTATTATCTTTCATATAAAAAACTTAATTCTCCTTAATTTATTCATTAAAAGTTAAGCTTGTTCATATTCCTATTGGTAATAGAGCTTGTTTCGACGTACTACTTATTCATTAAACTGAAAAAATATTTTTATTTATTGCTAACCTGTCCCTAATATATAACCTGTTGAATAGTTATAACTATTTACAAGTTGTAAATGCAATATTTAATAAAACTAATACTTATTTGCTATTACATCCTCTGTTGACATATTGGTAACAAAAAATATAGCCTTTAGCTCGCCATATGGCATTAATATTGGTAAGGCCAATTCAAGGGTTTTAGATTGATTTTTGTAACCCGAGTGTTCTTGCCAAATCTATTCATACACAAAAATAGAAACCTGTTTACACAGGGTGATCTAAGTTTTAGTGACTGACACAAAACTAGGTAGTTAGGTTATTTTTATATTCAGGTTTAAAGGAATAAAGATAATGATTAACCATAAAAAACTGTTTTTTTACAGCGCAATTGCGACAAGTTCAGCGCTATCTCATGCTGCAACAATTAATAATGCAGGCTTTGAAAGTGGCTTTAGTAATTGGAACGAAACCGACCCAGCCGCTATTTCTTCAGATGCTTACAGTGGCTCAAAATCGTTAAAAATTCAGGGCAGTCCAGCACGGGTTTATCAAGTGGTAGATATACAGCCTAACACTGAATACACCCTAAGTGCTTATGTGCTGGGTAAAGGGCAAATTGGTTTAAACGATTTAAATGGTTTATTTAAAAACCAAACCTTTAATGTTTCTTCGTGGACTAAAGTAACAAAAACATTTACCTCAGCAAACACCAATTCACTTCAGGTTTTTGCTAAACATTACAACAACACCAGCGATGTAAGGTTTGATAATTTTGCCTTGGTTGAGGGCAGCGGCAGTAATGATGGTGGCTCAGATGGCGGCAGCGATAACTCAAATGGTTCAACAATTCCTAGCAGCATAACCAGTGGTAGCATTTTTGATTTAGAAGGGGATAACCCAAATCCTCTCGTTGACGATAGCACCTTAGTGTTTGTGCCGTTAGAGGCACAACATATTACGCCTAATGGTAATGGCTGGCGTCATGAGTATAAAGTTAAAGAAAGTTTACGCGTTGCTATGACTCAAACCTATGAAGTGTTCGAAGCTACGGTAAAAGTTGAGATGTCTGATGGCGGAAAAACAATTATATCGCAGCACCATGCTAGCGATACCGGCACTATATCTAAAGTGTATGTGTCGGATACTGATGAATCGGGCTTTAATGATAGCGTAGCGAACAACGGAATTTTTGATGTGTACGTACGTTTACGTAATACCAGCGGTAATGAAGAAAAATTTGCTTTGGGTACAATGACCAGCGGTGAGACATTTAACTTGCGGGTAGTTAATAACTACGGCGATGTAGAGGTTACGGCATTCGGTAACTCGTTCGGTATACCAGTAGAGGATGATTCGCAGTCATACTTTAAGTTTGGTAACTACCTGCAATCGCAAGACCCATACACATTAGATAAATGTGGTGAGGCCGGAAACTCTAACTCGTTTAAAAACTGTTTTGAGGATTTAGGCATTACAGAGTCAAAAGTGACGATGACCAATGTGAGTTATACGCGCGAAACTAATTAATTAGTGACTTATTATGGCCACTCAATTGAGTGGCCATAATAAAAAAACTTTATTTTATAACCATTTTTTATTTTTAAAGTACACGCCAATACCGCCAGTAAGCACAATTAAAAAAATCACAAATGCACTAAATGCATAAGGGTTTTCGGTGCCAGGTATGCCACCTACATTTACCCCTAAAAGGCCCGTTAAAAAGCCCAGTGGTAAAAAAAGTGCAGCCACAACCGACATTACATACATGCGTTGATTTAATTGCTCAGACACCTGGTTAGTAATGGTTTGCTGAATAATTTGCGCACGCTCTATGGCGCTATCTAGCTCTTCTAAATAACGAATAAGTAAGTTAGTGGTTTCGTTTAGCTTTGCTTTATCTTCATCTAAAAGCCAGGGGTAATGGTTATTTACCATTAAACTTAACGCTTCCTTTTGCGGTTTTAAGTAACGCTTTAAGGCAATAGTTTGACGGCGCAGTTGAGATAAACCTTGGTTATCAAACTTTTTACTTGGCTCGTCTATTTCTTCTTCAAATTCATCCAGGGTTTCATCAAGCGTATCAATGACACTTTGCATGCGCGATGTCAGTTTTTGCGTAATAGAGCCGACCAACTCTGATATTGAGCATGGGCCGTGGCCAGCATTAAGCTCTGCTAATATATCTTGAATCGAAAGTAAGCGACGTTTGCGCGTTGTGATAACCACAGATTCGCTAATAAATAAACGAATTGACACCATGTCCTCAGGGCTTTGCGCTGGGTTTAAATTTACACCACGCAAAAACAGCATATGGCCATTGGTACTAGGTGTTAAGCGAGGGCGAGTTTCATCAGCAATAAGCGAATCAAGCTCAAAGTCGGTAAGGTGAGCCTGGCTTTTAAGCCACGTTACTGCCTCACTTTGGCTGTAGTCCATATGTATCCACAGTTTACCTTGGCTAGGGTGCCAGTTATTTAAATCGCGGGTGTTTTCTATGGCGTGCGCGCCGCCTTTTTCATCAAGCACCAGTGCATGCAGTAAACCATTAATCATATTTTAAACTCATATAATAGTGTATTTTTAATACAGTTAACTATAGTGTATCTGCATAGTGCTTTACAAACTTACCTTAACTTTTAATAAGTTAGCGTTAAGGTAAAACCTATATGCAGGCTTTAATTGCTAAATAAGGCACTAAACAGCAAGGCGCGCATTGTGTGATTAGTTCCTATAAAAGATCAATTTAATTTACTCATCGACTAGATAAATTTATTTCGCTGGTGTTTTTTGCGCCGTAGCGTATAAGTCACTTTTTTATTAAGGGCACATTTATGACAGCAAAGTTAACTGTTGGTTGGCGTGAGTGGTTAAGTTTACCCGAGCTTGGCATCGAAAAGATAAAAGCAAAAGTTGATACTGGCGCCCGCACTTCATGTATTCATGCAATAAACATTGAAGAGTACGAAGAAGGCGAAGAAAAGTGGGTAAAATTTATAGTCCAACCATTGCAAGATGACGAACACACTCAGGTTGCGTGCACTGCAAAGGTTAAAAAAATTAAGGCGGTAACCAGCTCAAGTGGACAAAAAGAGTTACGCTACTTTATAGAAACAACATTGCATGCAGGGCAGCACAGCTGGCCAATAGAAGTTACTTTAACGAGTAGAGCAACAATGAAGTTTAGAATGTTATTAGGGCGTACAGCCATGGAAAATCGTATAGTCGTTGATCCGGCTTTATCTCATTTATTAGATAGTTAAGGTTTTAACTATGAAAATTGGTATTTTATCTCGCAACAGAAATTTATATTCAACGCGTCGCTTAATTGAAGCGGCAGAGGCACGCGGTCACGAGGTAAAGGTGATTGATGCGCTTCGTTGCTATATGAATATAAACTCAGAGCAGCCAGAAATTCACTACCGTGGTGAAAATTTAAAAGATTTTGATGCCATTGTTCCGCGTATTGGTGCATCGGTGACGTTTTATGGTTGCTCTGTTTTACGTCAGTTCGAAATGATGGGGGTTTATCCTGTTAACGAATCGGTGGCTATTTCTCGTTCGCGCGATAAATTACGCTCACTTCAGCTGTTATCACGTAAAGGGGTAGGCATGCCGGTAACCGGTTTTGCCAGCAAACCAGATGACGTTAAAGATTTACTAGAAATGGTAGGCGGTGCTCCGGTTGTTATTAAATTACTTGAAGGCACACAAGGCATTGGTGTTGTACTTGCTGAAACACGTAAAGCGGCTGAAAGTGTTATTGAAGCGTTTATGGGTTTAAAAGCCAATATTATGGTTCAAGAATACATTAAAGAAGCCGGCGGAGCCGACATTCGTTGTTTTGTACTTGGCGATAAAGTAATAGCGGCCATGAAGCGCCAAGCGCAAGAAGGCGAGTTTCGCTCAAACCTTCACCGTGGTGGTAGCGCTACATTGGTACGCATTACCCCAGAAGAGCGTAAAACCGCCGTTGCTGCAGCAAAAGCAATGGGCTTAAATGTAGCGGGCGTTGATTTACTTCGCTCATCTCGTGGGCCGTTGGTAATGGAAGTAAACTCTTCTCCAGGCCTTGAAGGGATTGAAGTGGCAACAGGTAAAGATATTGCCGGTATGGTGATTGATTTCATCGAAAAAAATGCTGCTATCAAAGGAACCGCAACCCGTGGCAAAGGTTAAAATTAATCGTCCTTTTACCTTATTAGGTGAAAGTGTTGGCGTGGGCGAGCGTAAAACCCTTGCCTTAGAGGCTGCTAAACTTTACACCCATTCACCGCTCAATATTCCTATTGAAGTGGTTAATGGTGTAATGGAAGGCCCAGTGCTGATGGTGTGTGCCGCTATTCATGGTGATGAGCTAAATGGTGTAGAAGTTGTTCGCCAGCTGCTCTCTAAAATAGATGCAAGCCAACTGCGCGGAACCATAATTGCTGTGCCGATTGTTAATGTGTTTGGCTTTATTCATAAATCACGTTATTTACCCGATAGACGTGATATGAACCGCAGCTTTCCGGGCTCTGAGCGTGGATCGCTAGCGGGGCGTATGGCACATATGTTTTTTAATCAGGTGGCAGTACATTGTACCCACATTATTGATTTACATACGGGGGCTATTCACCGAACTAACTTACCGCAAATACGCGCTAACTTAGATGATGAAGCAACCGCTGATATGGCCAAAGCATTCGGCACACCAGCGGTCATAAATGCATCCCTTCGTAATGGCTCATTACGTAGTGAAGCCGCTAATTTAGGTATACCGGTTATTACTTACGAAGCCGGTGAAGCCTTACGCTTTGACCCTATTGCCATTGCAGCAGGTGTGCAGGGTGTGGATTATGTGATGCGGCATTTAAAAATGATCCGCGGCAAACGTCCTAAAAAGCTGCCCGATCCTATTATTGCAGGGTCTACAAGTTGGATACGCGCTGAGGTAGATGGCATTGTACGTGCACAAGTATCGCTAGGTGAACACGTAGAAAAAGGCCAAGTGTTGGCGTACATAAGTAGCCCATTAGGTGATGCCGAACTTGAGCTTTTAGCGCCTAAAGGCGGTATTGTGATAGGCCAGCAAACTATGCCACTAGTAAACGAAGGGGATGCGGTATTCCACCTTGCTTACTTTGCAAATGATAACAGCTTAGTAGAGCAGCAATTAGAGCATTTTATTGACGAAATAAATGATTTAGATGAAGAGCTTAAAACAGCTGAGCTAAATAATTAGCATTATGTTAGCTAGAAAAAAGCCGCAGTGAGGTTTGCCTTACTGCGGCTTTTTTGCGGATATGACTTTTAAAACTATGTCTTTTTAGGGCCAATAATCCGTTTTATTACCGGTGCCTTTGTAGGCTTAGGTTCTTTATTTAATACCATAACCGGGCGTGTCACAAACAGGTTATTAGGGTAAACAACTCGGTGCCCATCCACATGCTCAAGTAGCACGTTCATTAAACCTAATTCGACAATGCGCCCTTCTATATGGTTTGCGCCATCAACAATACGCACCCAATTTCCCACATGAAAACCATTTTGAATAAACATGAGTAAAAAAGCGGTAAGGTTACTAAGCAGCGACCAAGCGGCAAATAAAGCGACTCCGAGCATAGCAAATAATGATGAGCCCAAAACTAATAGCCCGCGCAGCTCTATACCCCAAAATATAAGCACTAAGCACAGCACTACAAACGCGAGTATTATTTTTAATAACAGCTCCGCTCTAAATTTACGATGAACATCTACTTTTCCTTTTATGGCTTTTTCGAGCAACTTTTTAGTGACTTTTAATAAAAGAGGAAAAAGTAAAATGGCCATAAGGGTAACAATCAATTTATATTGCGTACCCATTAGCTCTAAAAGCGCAAACAATTCCAAAGTGTGATCCCGTACTGTTTTTAGGAAAATTTAAAGCGCTAGTGTAACGCTTTCGTTTATTGCTCGCTATTTAAAAGGTGTTTTTAACACTTACGAGCCACTGCACCGAATCAACATCGTCGTAGCTATCAAGCGGGGCGGCAATATCAAGGTGGATCATGGTGCCAGAGTTTGCTCTGCTAGGTGCTAAACGCAAACCCACCCCAACATTTTTTAAAACATGATCGTTCTCGCCGTTGTCTTCATCGTTAAACCAAGCGCGGCCAACATCAACAAAGCCCGCTGCACCTACTTTAAATAGCTGCAGTAAATCGTACTCCCAGTAATAGCGTTTTTCTAAGCTGACTAAAAAGCTTCGGTCGCCATGCTGGTAATCCATAGGATAGCCACGAAGGCCCGTTTCGCCGCCAAGTGTTAGCTGCTTATCGGCGGTTAGGTTTTTAGCATACTGGGCACGGGCTTTAACAAACCAAGATTGGTTTTCGCTGGTATTTAAGTAGTACTGCACTTCGCTGGTGGCTAAAAAGTTTTCTAGTTGTTTTTGCTCTTTATTCCAATAACCATCCACTTGAGCACTAAAACGCCACAGCGTTCTGTCGGTAGTAAAGTGCGCTTTTTTAGCTTTTAACGAATACACGGCTCTGCTGTCATCATTACTTAGTGATTCATCTGAGTAACCTAATAGGGCTTTAATATTCCACCCTAAATTTAAATCTTCGGTGCGCGAAATACTGTCAAAATTACGCACTTTTATATAACTGTCTTCAAACCAATGACCACTTACATAGGGGTAACTTAGTTGCCTGTTTTTGGCCAAGGGAGCAAAGGTTGTTTCTATTTCTGCAAAGCTGTCTTCTTGGTTTACATAGCCAAGCGTTAAGCGCTGTGTCCAGCTATCAGATAATGCTTTAGAGTGGCCTAAAAAAGCGCTAAAAAAATCGGTTGTTTGATCAAACTCACTGTATTCATCACCACGGCGATACAACGACTCTTCTCGCTGTTCAGAAAAGCTTTTAATACCATAGCTATAAGGTGTATCTATGGCGTAAAACGGATAGGTTAGCTCTAATAAGTGGCGTTTACCGTCACTGTTGTCGGCATACTCTAAGCGCCCGCGATACCGGCTAGATAATATATTAGGATCATCATAAACAAATAAATAACCATTACGATCGCTGTCGGTGGTGCGTGAAAACGATAAACGCTTGCCCCAACCCAGTAAATTGGATTCGCGAAAGCCAATACTCGATTTATTTTCGCCACCGCTGCGACTAAAGCTTATTTCGGGTAGTAAAGTCCATAAATCGCGAGTTACCACCGTTACATCTACGTTGCCGTCGCAGTTTTCAACCGCGCTTATTTGCGCATCATATAAATAGTTTTGTTGGCGTAATAAACGCTCTGACTCAGCGAGTTTTCTGGCATTGTAATTATCGCCTTGTTTAAATAACAAAATATTACTAATAACGTCTGGCTCGGTTTGAATATGCGCGCGGTTGGCAAAACGAAAAAGCGCGTTATTTTCCTCCTCCAGCTCGGTATTAAAAACGTTAAGTTGTTTAAGGGTAATTGAGGTTATTTGGGCGTCGCTGCGACTATTAATCAGTGTGGTTTTATCTTCAACCTCACGGCGTAAATTATTGCTTTTGTCTGAGTGAGTTTGCACAGCGGAGCAGGTGTTAGTTTTATTGGGTGGTTGTTGTGCAAAGGCCTTAGGCGCACTAAAGCTTACAAGGGCTAAGCTTATACAACAGTGTGCAATCCATTTTCTATTCACCATTCAACCTCTTCAATACTACTGCAAATATGAGTCGTAATATCAGCTTACATCATTGTTATTACAATGTAAGTAAAAGGTATGGATTTTGAAACTAATTAATTGTTACCGTTATGCACCTTTGTTAATTAGTGCATATGCAAGGCGTTTTAGCTTAAGTAAAAAGCAAGGGCTGCTAATAAATGCTCGGCTTCTTGGCCTTCGCCATTAATCCAAATACTTTCGCTGTAGTGTTCAAAATTTAAATTAAAGGTTTGCTGTTGATAGCTAAAGCGCAATTGATGACGGTCAGCACCCCCTGCGTAGTCAATAATTGTTATTTCATCTGCGTGTAAAAACAGCGTGCTCCACAGCTCAAAGTCTTCATCGTGTGGGGCTTCTACCGGGCTTATAACAATGCATTTATGGGCGTGATTGTATTCAATTTGGGTCATAGTTTACTTAATTGCTAGCAAGGTAATTACGAATGGCCGTTAAAAATTCGCCGCCATATTTATTGAGTTTGGTAAAGCCAACGCCCGATACCTTTAAAAATTCGCTGTCGTTGGTGGGCATTAATTGCGCCATTTCGGCTAAGGTTTTATCGTTAAATACAACGTACGGCGGTACATCGTCGGCATCAGCGAGTTCTTTACGCAGAGCCCGTAACCGGGCAAATAGTTTTTTGTCGTAGTTAAACTGCGCCAGTTTATCTTGGTATACGTGTTTAGCTTGTAAGCGCGGCTCGGCAAGCTGTAGAGCGTATTCACTTTTAAGCACTGCGCGTGCTGCTTCGGTTAAGCGCAGCGAGGCGCCTTGGGTAATATCTTGGCTTAACAAGCCTTGGTGTATAAGTTGGCGTAATATACTGAGCCAAAATTCACTGCTTTTGTCTTTGCCTATGCCATAGGTGCTGAGTTCGTGGTGGTTGTTGTCGCGTATGCGGCTGGTATTAGCCCCGCGTAATAATTCTACAATATAGCCTAAGCCAAAACGCTGCCCAGCTCGATACACACACGAAAGCGCTTGTTGCGCTACTAATGTGCCATCAAAGCTTTTTGGTGGGTTAATGCAAATATCACAGTTGCCACATTGCTCGCGTTTATACTCGCTAAAGTAGTTTAATAGTATTTGCCGGCGGCATGTTTGCGCCTCGGCAAAGCTGGCCATGGCATTAAAGCGTTGTTCTTCTACGCGGCGGCGTTGTTCATCGTCTATGTCTTCAAAAAAGCGCCTAACGCGGCCTATATCGGCGGGNTGGCTTCTGCGGCTAAGCCATCACGCCCAGCGCGGCCAGTTTCTTGATAGTAGGCTTCAATACTTTTTGGAATATCGTAATGCAGAACAAAACGCACATTTGGTTTATTTATGCCCATACCAAAGGCAACGGTCGCAACGACTATTTGAATGTCGTCACGGGCAAATCCGGTTTGCACAAATTGGCGTTGCTCGTTGCTCATGCCGGCATGGTACGCGGCGGCATTTAAACCTGCATCAGCGAGTTTTTCGGCAATGTCATCAACACGTTTACGGCTA